>JBDHXR010000054.1:0-18062 GCA_039810825.1 Fluviicola sp. | reverse complement strand
AACTTAGAGCCTACAATGAACGGCTTGTGGGGTGGTTTGTTAATTTTAGGAAATGCACCCATTTCAGCAGATTCAGAAACAGCTCAAATTGAAGGGATCCCTGCTTCAGATCCAAATGGACTTTATGGTGGAACAAATGCAGCGGATAATTCTGGAGTTATCAAGTATGTTTCAATTCGTCACGGTGGTGCAAATATTGGTGAAGGAAACGAAATCAATGGATTAACTCTAGGTGGAGTTGGAAGTGGAACAGTGATTGAAAACATTGAAGTAATTGGAAACCAAGATGATGGTGTTGAATTTTTTGGTGGTACAGTTAACGTAAACAATGTTGTTGTATGGAATGCAAGTGATGATGCAATAGACACCGATCAAGGTTGGGCTGGAACATTGAATAATTTTATTGTTTTGTGTGTTTCAGGTTCTAATCCCACAGATCATGCTTTAGAAATTGATGGTCCTGAAGGCACGTTAATGGCAGCTCACACACTGAGTAATGGAACTCTTATTGGTAGTGTAGATTCTGAAATAGGTGATTTTAGATCTGGTGCGAGAGGAACATTTTCAAATATCTATATCAAAGGATTTCCAGATCCAGCTGTAGCAGGCAAAGGTGATTTAGCATTGTCGGGAACTGATTCTCAAAATAATTTTGCAAACGGAATATTGAATTTTAATTCATTGCAAATAACCACAGCTGTAGCAGCATTAAACTCAATCTTTTTAAATGGGACAGATGTACACGCAACTAGTGTAGCTGCCGGCAATAATACTGTGGGAGCATCAGTTACTCATTTTTCAACATGGTCATGGGCCTCTCTTGCAGGGAAGTTAAATTTCTAAATGAATCATAGAAATACTAATTAATATATTATCCTTTAGCCTGAAAAATTTTCAGGCTAAAGGAATTTTACTTCATAACAAATAGGATGAATTTTTTTATTAAACCCATATTATTAATATTTTCAGTATCTTTTTATTCACTTTTGTCGATTGCACAAAACGGAACTATTAGAGGTTCTATTTTTGATATAGAAACAGGGGAGGCAGCAATTGGTGTTACCATTAAAATTGTAAACTCTACTATTGGTTCTATTTCGGATATGGATGGTAATTATGAATTGTCTGCCCCATCAGGAAAATATACGCTGATGATATTATCTGTTTTTTCTGATACAGTTTTTGTAGATGATGTTCTTGTTTTAAAAAATCAAACAACTCTTCTAAAGCCAGTAAAATTAGGAGAAGTAGTTACTGAATTTAACGAAGTTGTAATTCAAGCAAATAGAAAAGTTGATACAGATGTGTCTATTTTGTCATTGAAACAGAAGTCTCCAAATACAATTGACGGTATTTCAAGTGCAAGCATTAAAAAAACAGGAGATTCAGATTTAGCAGGGGCAATGGCACGAGTTCCTGGAGTTTCAGTGTCAAATGGAAAATATGCTTATGTAAGAGGAATTGGAGATAGGTATAACAAAACATTGTTGAATGGTATGGAAATACCTGGGTTAGATCCTGATAGAAACAGTATACAGATGGATATTTTCCCTACTGCTATTATTGATAATTTATTGGTTAACAAAACTTTTATTGCAGAATTACCTGCTGATTTTGCAGGCGGTGTAATCGATATTAATCTAAAGAGTTTCCCAGATCAAAGGAAAAGTAATTTCACTTTGAGTATGGGATTTAATCCGAATTATCATTTTAACAAGAATTACTTAACTCAAGTTGGTGGAAAAACAGATTTTTTAGGGTTTGATGATGGGACAAGAAAAATTCCGGCTGAATCAAACATCCCGTTTTATGCAAAGATTATTGGCAATCCCAATGGACCAGATGCAACTAGGTATAAGGAAATATTAAAAAAGTTTAATCCAAATATGGCTGCAATTAAACAAATGAGTATGATGGATGCAGGGTTTAATATTTCTCACGGAGATCAAAAGAAATTTTCTAATAGTGTACTTGGTTATCAAATATTATTCAATTACTCTAATTCCACAGAGTTTTATCAAGATGCAGAATTTGGAAGATATGGCTTGAAATCAAATCCTAGTGTTTTTCAAATGGAGATGCGAGAGATTCAAAAAGGTTCTTATGGTGTTAATAATGTTATGTTGAACGCATTGCTAGGTGTTGGGTTGAAAACATTGAAATCAAAATACACCCTGAGTTTACTTCACCTACAAAATGGGGAAACAAAGTCAGGTATCTTTGATTATGAAGCAAACGATCAAGGCTCAAATTTTACAGCAATTCAACATAATTTAGAATACAATCAGCGTGGTATGTCCAATGTTCAGATTATTGGTAATCACGATTTGGGTTCAAAAAGTAGATGGATATTAGACTGGAAAGGTTCAACCTCCTATTCAACAATTCAAGATCCTGATGTTCGATTTACACGTTATAGAACACAAACTTCTGGGTTTTCAATTGGAACAGAGTCAGGTTTTCCTGAACGAATTTGGCGAGATTTAAAAGAATTAAATGTCAATGCAAAACTTGATCTTACCTGGAAATTTATTGCTTTTAAACAAGAAGGAGCCTTAAAATTTGGAGTAGGACATACATATAAGAAACGAGATTTTGATATCAAAACGTTTATGGTAAATGTTCGAAATATTGAACTTACGGGCAACCCGGATGAGTTGTTTTCACCTGAAAATCTTTGGCCTTATAATGGTCAAATTTCTCAAGGAACAACCATTGAACCAACGTTTTTACCTATCAATCCTAATTTATATAGTTCAAACGCGAATAATACGTTTGCTTATGTTTCTGCTCTTATCAGTCCTGTAAAATTCATCAAAGCTGTAATTGGTCTAAGATCAGAGTTATATCAACAAAAATATTCAGGGCGTGACCAAATGGGGTATAACATTCTCAACAATGATAAAGTGTTAAGTAGTTTAGACCTTTTCCCATCTATGAATCTAACTTTTGTTGTTTCCAAGAAGCAAAATATTCGTTTAGCTTATGGAAAAACAACTGCTAGACCTACATTTAAAGAATTATCGTACGCAGAAATTGTTGACCCATTAACAGGAAGAACATTTATTGGCGGAATGTTTAGAGACGAGGATAAGGGTAAAGGTATAGTTTATTGGGATGGTAATTTGAAGAGTACAGGCATCCATAATATAGATTTACGTTGGGAATTTTTCCCTACCCCAAATCAAACAATCTCAGTTAGTGCTTTTTATAAAAAGTTTTTCAACCCAATAGAAATTGTGCAGTTTGCCTCTCAAGCTGGTTCTTTTCAACCAAGAAATGTGGGTGATGGACAAGTAATTGGAGCTGAAGTCGAATTTCGCTTTGGACTTGGATTTATCTCAGATAAGTTGACTAATTTTTCTGTTGTTTCAAATTTTACATATACAGATTCAAGAATTGCGTATAGTGAGACAGAAAAAATAAGTAGAATCAATAATGCAAGAGATGGAGAGTCAATAAAAAATTATAGAAAGATGGCTGGTCAGGCTCCTTATGTTGTGAATACAGGAGTTCTATACAATGGTGGTGATAAAAGATTTTTAAAGAATTTTGAAATTGGTTTGTTTTACAATATGCAAGGGCCAACATTAATTTATGTTGGAATGGTAGATAGACCAGATGTCTATTCAGTTCCATTTCACAGTTTAAATTTTAACGCAAGTAAAAAATTTGGCAAAAAAGACCAATGGAGTATAGCATTAAAAATTTCAAATTTATTGAATGACAAAAAAGAAGAGGTATATCAATCTTTTAATGCTGAAAAAATGAATTTTTCCAACTTGTCAATTGGAACTACAAGTACTCTAAAAGTAGGGTATAATTTTTAGAAATACCTGAATGGTTGATAATTCTAAAAGAGGTGTTTTTATCACCTCTTTTTGTTATTTATTTGTTAAGTTTTATAAATGTACTTACATTTAGCACTCACATTAATGAATAATATTATGAAAAAACTATTACTTCCTGCTTTGGGATTGCTTTTCGCAAGTATTAGTATGGCCCAAAATGGTAGAAATCAACTGACTCCCGCTACTGGGTTAGCACTGAAGAGTAAAGCGCTGCCAAACCCCAACCAGCCTAAAACCATGACGTGTGTCGATACTTTACGTTATCCACAAGCCAAAGAGCAAATTTTAGGAACCAATAATTTTTACAATGGTTTTGGCGTTTGGCAAGCAGATAACGAGTCTTTATCCATGGCATTCTTAAACGGTGGATCCATGAACATTACCGGGATTGAATTCTATGGTGCAAATGATGCAACGAACGGTACAACAAGTGTTACAGTAAACGCTAGTATTTACAATGTTAACGCCTCTTATCAACCAACTACATTGATTGGAGGAGGAACAGTTACCATAACTGCTACAACTTATGGTTACCGTTATGTAACATTTGCCTCTCCGGTTACTGTAACTGGCAATTATGCAGTAGTTCTGAAGCCAACAAACACAAATGGCGTGTTGAACATGTTTATTAATGATCAACTTCAAGGACAACCATATGATGAGTTGTTTGCAACATTTTATTCAACCTATAGTATGTATCCAAATCCTGGAGTATGGAATACAATTCCTGTATTTAGCCCTGGATATAATTATGAACCAATTGTTGCTCCCATTGTAAATTATTCTATCAATACAGCATTTACAACTTCTGCCAACCCTGTTTGTTTAGGAACATCAATCACATATACCAATACAACTACACCAGCAGGAGTATTGACAAGCAGAATGAATAATTACTCTGTGTTTTCACAATATTTTGGTGCCGCAGCAACAGACTCAACTCATGTTTACTCCATGGGTAATGGATCACCTTTAATTTGGTCTGCAAATACAATGTACACACACCCTGCTGCAGGTACTTATACAGTTATGAAGGGAACAAATGGTGGTTTTTGGGTTAGTTGTTTTGACAATTCACAAACTTCTGTAACAATTACTGCACCTGCAGATGCTTCATTTACGTATGCTTCACCTAGTTATTGTGCGAATGCTACTAATCCAAGTCCTGTATTTGGAACAGGTTCAGCTGGTGTTTTTTCGTCTACAACTGGTTTATCAATCAACTCAGCGACAGGTGAAATTAACTTAGGAGCAAGTACACCTGGAACATATACTGTAACAAACACAAAAGCTGCAGCAGGTGGTTGCCCAGCTGATGTGAAAACAACATCAGTTACCATCAATGCGGTTGACAATGCAACATTCACGTATGCTTCAAACACCATTTGTCAATCTGCACCAAATTCAACACCTACAGTTTCAGCTACTGGAACATTTACATCTACACCAGCTGGTTTGATTTTTGCCAATGCTTCAACGGGTGAGATTAATCCTGGTGCAAGTTCAAATGGAACTTATTCGGTTACCTATACAACTTCTGGGTTATGCCCAAACACAAGTAACCAAACGATTGTAATTACCAGCTCTCAAGATGCTTCTTTTACGTATGCATCACCAAGTTACTGTACTAATGCAACAAATCCTACTCCTGTTTTTGGAACAGGATCGGCAGGTACTTTTTCATCAACTGCAGGTTTGTCAATCAACTCATCGACTGGTGAGATTAACTTGGGAGCAAGTATAGCAGGAACATATACTGTAACGAATACAATTCCGGCAAGTGGTGGTTGTGCAGCAGATGTTGAAACTACTTCAATCACCATCAATCAAGCACCAGCTGCAACAGTTACTGGCGGAGGCTCATTTTGTGTAAGTGGTACAGCTACCATCAATATTGCGTTAACAGGTTCTGGTCCATGGGATATTACATATACAGATGGGGTAACTCCAACTACAGTAAATGGAGTTAGTGCATCACCTTATACTTTTACAACTTCAACAGCAGGAACGTATACTGTAACAGCAGTAACGATGGCTGGATGTACTGCAACAGGTACAGGAACAGCAGTAGTTACCATTAACCCAAACCCAACAGTTAATTTTACAGCAGTTGGAGATTTGTGTGATAATGCAAGTGCTGTTTCATTGGTTGCTACACCAGCTGGAGGAACATTTACAGGTTCAACAGGAATTAGTGGCAACACATTTAATCCAGCTGGATTGTCTGGCTCAATAACATTGAATTATGCATATACAGATGGAAATGGGTGTTCAGGTTCAGCAACAACAACGTTTAATGTGAACGCTGCACCTACAGTTACGTTGAGCTCATTTACAGCGGTTTGTTCAAATGTAGCTCCATTTGCTTTAACAGGTGGTTTGCCTGCAGGTGGAACATATACTGGAACAGGAGTGAGTGGAGCAAATTTCGATCCATCTGCAGCGTTAATCGGTAGCAATGCGATTACGTATGCATATACAGATGGTAATGGGTGTTCTGCTTCTGCTACACAAGCTATTACTGTAAATGATTGTGCAAGTTTAACAGAAGTAGCTAACTATGAATTGTTGGTTTATCCAAATCCAGCTTCTCAAGCACTATTTATCAAAGCAGGGAAGGATGTTACGTATTCATTGATAACCGAAGATGGAAAAACAGTTATTTCTGCTACTAAATTGGTAGGTGGACAAGAAATAACTGTAGAAACAACACAATTTGCTAGAGGAATGTACTACCTTCAATTTATTGGAGAAAATGGAATTGCTGTAGAAAAAGTACTGTTGAAATAATAGGTTTTTGAAATAAATACACTTAAAGCCGGTAAAGTTTTTCTTTATCGGCTTTTTTAGTTGAATAACCGTTAAAAACACTTATGCTCTTTCTATCATTGAGTTACATGACATTTCCTTATTAAAAATAATCAACTAATCAAGGTTTCTAAACCCTTTTGACATCGAAAATCTTCACGTTTTTTGCGTTCAAAGAAAAGTGCTTTACTAATACTAACCTGATCTTCTCGTGATGGACGCTCATGAAAAAGATGGTATTGAATTGTTCGAAAACGTGTGGAAAAAGGGATAATACCTGCTTTTTTTGCTCTAAATTCTATATCTGTGTCTTCACCAAAACCTGGCGTTTCATATGTTTCATCAAAACCGTTTAATCGCAATAAATCGCTTTTGTTCCAAGACATGTTGCACCCAAGTAACTTTGGCTTGTTTTTTCGCATAAACCCAGGTAAAAAGAAACTTTCTTCAATACGTGTGGTTTTGTTTTTATACATCGTGCTAAAAGTTGGAGTAATAATCTCTCCAATTTTTATAGCTGCACTTGTTTTTGAATCAAGATCTACTCGCCTTCCTACACAAAAATGATTGGGTTTAAGCAGTTTAATATGCTGCTCTATAAATCGTTTGTGAAGTACACAATCACCGTCAATAAAAATTAATTTAGCTGTTTTGCTCTCTCTAATTGCTTGATTGAGCATTTTATTTTTACGAAAACCTTTGTCCTCTTGCTGAATTAAACGAATTGTAAATAGTGATTGAAATTGAGCAATCAATTCATCAAAACAAGAATCATCTGCGTCTTGAGAAACAATTACTTCAAAATTTGACTCAGTTTGATGTTCCAACGATTTTAATACTGCATGCAATGCTTTCACATCTTTATACACAGAAATTATTAACGTTGCTTTCATGCTACAAATGTAAGAATATTAACCAATTTGTCTATTTAGAACTTTTAATACTTGGTTCAATTAACAGGTGATTCTTAATAACCTTTGATTATTTCCAAATCATCAAATTACATGTTGGGTATTTTTGAAGTATGAAACACTTTACCTTTTTCGCATGGCTGAGTTGTTTTTGTTGTTCAGCCACTTTTTCACAAAATATTCATATCATGTTAGATCCCGGACATGGAGGAACAGACCCCGGGCATGAAGCGGTTTCTGATAATCAACTTCCAGAAAAGGACTTAACCTTAAAAGTATCTCAAAAACTTGGTGCTTACTTAACAACAAAACTTAGCAATGTGGTAGTTTCATACACACGCACATCTGACACATACCCAAGTTTAGATCAACGTGTTTCACTTGCAAATACTGCAAAAGTAGATTATTTTATTTCGATACATTTTAACGGAAGCACTCAAGTTAGCACGAAAGGTACAGAGGTGCATGTAAATAGTTTTGATTCAAAAGATGCTGTAAAGTTAGCAAAGTCAATCGATGAAGATTTTAAAACCAGAGCAGGCAGAAAGTCACGTGGGGTAAAAGATTCAAACGACAGAGAATACTCACTTCAAGTATTAAAATATACTACCATGCCAAGCGTGCTTGTAGAATGCGGTTTCTTGACAAATGCTTCTGAAGCTGTATTTGTAAATACAGAATACGGCTTAGATATTTTAGCATCATCCATGTTTCGAGGAATTCGCAGCTATTTAAAAGCGAATCATTCCACTATATCATTTGAACCTACAGAAGTTACACCAACCAAAAAAGAGAACAAAGAGGAAGTTCAGCCCGCTTCTTTTTTTAGTGTTCAATTAATGAGTTCCAAAGAATGGATTGATACAAATGCCCAAGCTTTCAAAAGTATATCGAAAGAAGTTGAACGTGTACAAGTCAGTCAAAGTGGGTATAAATACAAGTACTTCTCTGGAAAATTTGAAAATAAAACACAGGCAAAAGAATACTTAGACCAAATTGTAAATGCAGGATTTAAAGATGCTTTTATTGTAGAAAGAAGTATTTAGTAGAATTATATTACTTTTATGATTACAAACACAATTAAGACTACTTTTTATGGCAACCGTATTTGAAACTCGTTTGATAGGAAACATTGGGAAAGATGCTGCAATTAAACAAATGGAACGAGGAGTTATCGCAATTAATTTTCCTGTTGCACACAACAAAAATTGGAAAGATAAACGCACTGGAGAAACTAAAACAAAAACAACATGGGTTAACTGCACCATTTGGAAAAAAGAAGGAGCAAATTTGCGCATTTTAGATTTTTTAAAAAAGGGGGCATTGGTTGAACTTGTAGGAACACCCTTTGCAAAATCGTTCATTCAAGAAGATGGGTCTCCACGTTCAGAAATTCGATTAAATATTTCTAGAACAAACATTCTTCGCCCTGCAAAATGTGACGATGAAATGAATTTTGATATGATTGATGACAATGATTCACCTTGTGAAGACGATGACTGTGGAGGTACAAATATCGATGATTTCACAATCTCTGAAGATGATTTTTAGGTTGATTTTCAACGCAATAAAAAATTAGTGCTATTTTTTTTCATAAAAAAGCGGATATAGATAAATCTTTACATATATTTGCAACCGCAAAAGCAAGATTCCTCCTTAGCTCAGTTGGTTAGAGCATCTGACTGTTAATCAGAGGGTCGCTGGTTCAAGTCCAGCAGGGGGAGCAAAATTAAGGTCAACACAAGTTGGCCTTTTTTATTACGATGAGCTACTATATTTACATTCTACAATCAAAAACATTAGATCGTTATTATGTTGGTTATTCAAGCAATCCGTGGGTACGAGAAGAACAACACAATTTAAATGGAGTAGAAAAGTATACAGGTCGAGCAAAAGATTGGGAATTGAAATGTGTATTTGAAGCACCATCAAAACAAGTGGCTATCTCGTTAGAACGATTTATAAAACGTCAAAAATCTAGGGTTTTAATAGAAAGGTTAATTGAACCAACTACAATATTGAATGGGAGATTAGTAGAGTTGGTTAGAGTCCCGCACCTACGGGATTAATCAGAGGGTCGCTGGTTCAAGTCCAGCAGGGGGAGCAAAATTAAGGTCAACACAAGTTGGCCTTTTTTATTACGATGAGCTACTATATTTACATTCTACAATCAAAAACATTAGATCGTTATTATGTTGGTTATTCAAGCAATCCGTGGGTACGAGAAGAACAACACAATTTAAATGGAGTAGAAAAGTATACAGGTCGAGCAAAAGATTGGGAATTGAAATGTGTATTTGAAGCACCATCAAAACAAGTGGCTATCTCGTTAGAACGATTTATAAAACGTCAAAAATCTAGGGTTTTAATAGAAAGGTTAATTGAACCAACTACAATATTGAATGGGAGATTAGTAGAGTTGGTTAGAGTCCCGCACCTACGGGATTAATCAGAGGGTTCCCGAAAAATCGGGATTCAAGTCCAGCAGGGGGAGCAAAATTAAGGTCAACACAAGTTGGCCTTTTTTATTACGATGAGCTACTATATTTACATTCTACAATCAAAAACATAAGATCAAGTCAAAAAAGACTTTTGGTTACTTTGTGGCTTTGGACAAAGTAACAGAAAATTGAAGTTGAGTAATTTTCTTATTCAAACTCAACACGTGGTGGTTTTTGACTAAAAAACTGCTGATCGAGTATGTTCATTACGTGCACACCCGGAAAGTAGTACAAAGCGATTTGCATAAAGTTGTACCCATATTTTGCCATTTTCATTGCACCTTCTTGGCACAACCCAACTCCATGTCCATAACCACGACCACGAAGCACAACATCCGTTCCATCCGGAAAACAGTTGAATAAAGTAGATTTAAGGTTGAATTTTTCACGAATATCTCTTAGTGGAATACCCAACCATGGATATTGATAGAACATGTATCTGTCTGGCTGATTAAAGGTGTAAATCATAGGGCCAAGAACAGAGTCGTTGATAGGATAATGATAGCGACTTACTAAAAAATCTCTCCATTCGGTTTGTGGAATTCGTACTTCCCAAGTTGCTTGTTTGGTATACACACAAAATGTGTCTTTAAACGAACTGAGATAAGGTATTTTGTTGTTCCATACGTAATCGGGTTCAGATGTTTGCCCGCCACAATTGGCATGGAAATAAGAATCTACCAGTTTATTTTGTGAATCAACAAGAACTAAACCAGCAGTTTGAATTACTGCAGAATCTATAAGCGGTGTTAACCGTAATTGATGGTGGTATGCTTGGCAATGAACCAAGTCGCACAACTCAAAACCCTCTTTCTCATGACGTGTTTTATACTTCAATGCATAAGTTCTACTCATCAATGCTTGCACCTTGTAGTATTCCAATTCTCTTCCTCCTCCACCTTCAGACTCAACAACTCCAGCAAGGTAATCGTTTAAATCAACTAAATTTACAACGCATAAATAACCGTTTTTAACCGTTATCTCCACATCACCCTTATACTTTCTTTCTTTAACAACGGGAAGTTTAGGTGAATATACCAACGATTGATTTTGTTTCGTGGAAATCAGCAATACTTTATCTGCTTGTGCTACTTCAGTAACACCAACTTTCAAACTAATTTTATTGGTTTCAGTAATAGAAATATTTACAAATTCGGTTGGTAATATGGCACCATATTGCACTGTATCTCCAAAAATGGAATAACTGCCATTGGAATATGCCAATACCAATTGTTTCAAATTATACTGACGAAACACCCCAATTCGCATCTGTTGGGCAGTGCAAAAAAGCGGAAAAAGTGACAGTATGATAACTAGAATACGTGACACAACACAAAAATAAATGTGCATTTAACTGGTTTTGAATAGAAATCAAATAGTTTTCAACAAGGATTGTGCAACTTTTTTAGATGCACCACCTTTTCCCAAAGAATTTTTCAAAATTTTGTAATCATTCAACACTTCTTCTCTATGTTTTTCATCAAAAAGTAAGCGATTTAATTCTGCGTCAATTTTCTCGGTTTTGCAATCATGTTGAATCAATTCAAGCACCGCAGGTTTATCCAAAATCAAATTTACAATGGAAATGTATTTCACATTTACCAAACGAACAGCAATTTGATACGATATAGCATTCCCGATATAACACACCACTTGTGGCACTTCAAACAAAGCTGTTTCTAAGGTTGCGGTACCTGAAGTAACCACTGCAGCGCTTGCTTGTTGCAACAATGGATAAGTTTGATTATAAACCACTTCTACATTTTTATCTTGAATCAATTCCTTGTATATTTCCACATCCATATTGGGTGCCCCAGCAATTACAAAATGATAGTTCGGATATTTCTCAACCAAAGGCAACATTACAGGCAATTTGGTTCTTAATTCTTGTTTTCTTGACCCCGGAAGCATAGCAACAATGGGTTTGTTTTCTGGATTATTTTGCAAATTCAGTATTTGTTCTTCTTTTGCTAAATACTGTTCAATTTCATCAAATAACGGATGCCCCACGTATTCTACATCGTAATTGTGTTTTTTGTAGAAATCAACTTCAAAAGGAAAGATGCAAAACAATTTGAACACATCTCTTTTAATAGCTTTTACTCGATTCTCTTTCCATGCCCAAACAGTTGGGGAAATGTAATAATATACTTTTATGTTGTTCAATTTTGCCCACTTTGCTATGCGCATGTTAAAACCGGGAAAATCAATTAACAACAACGCATCCGGTTTAAAAGCCAAAATATCTTCTTTACAATAACGGATATTCTTAAAAATGGTACGAATATTCCTCAACACTTCCACAAAGCCCATAAACGCCAAATCACGAATGTGTTTTGCCATGGTTCCGCCTACGGCTTGCATTTTGTCACCGCCCCAAAAACGGATATCAATTTCGGGTTGAGAAGCGTACAATTCCTTCATCACATTGGCGCCATGTAAATCACCGGATGCTTCTCCTGATATGATGTAAAGTTTATTTTTCATATTCAACCCTACAAATTTAGTAATATCATCTTGATAATAGAATTTTGACTTTCTGCTTTACAACCATTAATCAGAATGTGCATTATTCTATAAACTACTCATTATGAAATACCTAATCTTCTTTTCTTTTTTAGCTTTTCATTTTATTTCAAATGCTCAATATTGGGGGAAATGCACCTTTGGTCAATATACCAATGAGGCAGTAGATGTGGAAGTGGACGCATCTCACAACCTGTATGTTGTTGGATATGTCACCGGAGAAACTGCTTTTGAAACCAACCAAGTGGTTCAGAGCGCATTGGGAAATGGCGATATTTATGTTGCAAAGTACAATGCTTCCGGTACGCTAATCTGGAAAAAAACTTTTGGGGGAAATTTTTCAGATAGAGGTGTTGACTTAGCTATAGGTCCGGATAACAACATCATCATTACAGGTCAATTCTTTGGCACTGTAAATTTTGACACATATACTATAAATTCTGTAAACCAAACAAAAGATATCTTCTTGGCAAAGTTGAACCCTAGTGGACTAACTCTTTGGGCAAGAAGTGAAGGAGGTAACATGGCAGATAATGCATACGGTGTTACAGTTGACAGTCAGAACAATGTAATATTAACAGGACAATTTCAAGGAACAGCTAACATAGCTAATAGTAGTTTTACAAGTGCTATTGACCCGAATACCGGGTTGTATGCCTTTGATCTTTTTATTTCAAAATACAGCAGTACCGGTACTCCAATTTGGTCTAAAAATGGTTTTGCAGAATACGATGACCGAGGATTGGCAGCAGCAACAGATAGCCAAAATAATATCTACTTTACCGGTCAATTTTCAAAAAATTTCCTGTTTAACGGACAAACATACCCAAACTTAGGCTACAATATTGGGTTTCTATGTAAGTTATCTCCAAGTGGACAAACACTCTTTTTCAATCAAATGAAAGGTGGTATGACGCTGCCTTTTGACTTGGAATTAAATGATTTAGAAGAAGTAATTGTTAGTGGAGATTACATTGGTAACCTCAATTACTATGACAACAACGGGATGCATGGCATTACCAATCCATATCTAAGAAAAATTTTCGTGTTAAAAACAGATGTAAATGGCAATTATACATGGAGTTACTCTTTGGGTTCAAACAATGAAATTACCGCTAAATCCGTATCAATTGATGCATCAAAAAACATTTACGTTACCGGGTCATTTAGATGCGACTTGTCTGAAATTCAAGACAATTCAACAATTATTTTTAATTCAGTAGGGTATAAAGATGTTTTTTTAATGAAAGTTAGAAATACCGGGACACTTGAATACATTAAACAAGCTGGTGGTAAAATGGATGATGACGGTTTGGGAGTGGCTTTGTTTGGAAATAACGCTCCTTATGTTTGTGGTAGCTTTACCAAAGATTTTAACATTCCAAGTAATTATGGAAACATCTCAACACCTCCAGGAAATTACACCTTGCATTATTACTTGAATGAAGCTCCACATGCTTATTTTTTGGGTGATTCTACACGTAATTCATTTTTAACGAATAGCATCAATGAATACACTACAGAATACAATTATTTCATGAACCCTCTACTTACAGATTCAATTGAAGGTCAAATTTTACCCAATTACATCAATTCAACAACTTATATTAACGACACGCTCCATTTTTGTAACCAAGATTCAATAATTTATTATACTGGTTCATACAATCATTTTGGCCCTAGTTATCATTATTTGTGGAATACGGGTTCGCATAACAGTGGTATTACGATTAATAGCACAGGAATATATTATGTTGATGCTATGAGAGATGATGGGTGTAAAACAGAAAAAGACAGCATAGTGGCGATTTCTGAACCCATCCCGGTTTCACCATTGTTAACAGACAATTTTAGTATTAATAACTTAACCCCTCCTATTTACAATGACTATCATTTTTGTGCACCTGACAGTGTAACAGTAAACTATACACAACAAGCAAATACAGATACTATTCTTACTTTTTTCAATGGATCGATCACTGCATTATTCGGTGGAATAGGTCCTTATACAATTACACAAAGTGGCACTTATGTTGTAACTGCTTCCAATACCTATTGTCACACGGATGCTGATTACTCATTCATTTTAGACAACCCTGTACCGTATGATCCTGTTGCTCCAAAAATCATCATGGATGACGCATCTCCAAGTGGAGACTCAATCTCAATTTGCATAGGGGAGACTATATATTTTTCTGGTATCGACACGCTAACCAATATTGCTCAAACATTTTCACCAGATATAAATGAACCACATATAGGAGTAGATTGGACAATCAATGGTGCATCTTTTTCAAATTACACAAATATTCGAACTCAATTTAATCCTACAACTACTGGTTGGTACACCGTAACCTTAGGTTTTACACTTGGATATAGCAATCTATGTGGACTAGACACAACAATATACTATACAACGAGGAATTTTTACATTGAAGTGTTGCCTCTCCCAACATGGAATGGTCCCATATTAGCAGACAATCTACTGTGTCCAAATGGCTCAGTATTTTTGATTCAAACAAATCCGTATGTTAACTTCACTTGGTCTGGTCCGGGTATTATTTGGAACAACAACAACGACAGTATAGAAGTGAATGCGCCTGGAACGTATTATTACAGCGGAACAATAACTGGTGCGAGCGGATGTTCTAAAAGTTTTAGTTCTTCATTCAACATATTATTAAAACACGCTCCAAATATACTTTCAAACCCAAGTGATAAAATAATTTGCCCTTATGACTCTGTCTATTTATACCTTCCAAATTCGTATGTCAGTTATATGTGGATCGGTCCAAATGGCGACTCTTTATCTATGCAAAGTTTCTGTTATGGCAGCACTCCGGGCAATTACTATTGCCACATTATCGACAATGAAGGGTGTTCTTTAACTACTCCTCCAATTCAACTCAATGAATATACTACCCCTACCATTTTTGTTTATCCCGATGAATATTTGTGCACCGGTGAACAAATTACCATTGGCACAACGTATTCCGGAAATGTTGCTTTTCAATGGTCAAACGGCTCTACAGCCAGTCAAATTACCGTTACTCAACCCGGCGATTATTGGGTGACCATTACGCAATGCGGCATTACCATTGCGGATACGATTACCATCATAGATGGTTCATTTTCAGCAACTATTTCTACCAACGATAGTATATTGTGTTTTCAGGAATCTACAACACTTATTGGTAGTTACGTAACCGGTAATTATGAATGGAACAATGGAACAGTTACTGGAAATACGTTCACAGTTTCAGATCCAGGCACATATCATGCAACAGTAACCAATGAGTTGGGATGTACCACTACAACCAATTCTATTACAATAGCAGGTGTACCAGAATCTAACCCGGTAATTATTCCTCCAATAGAAATTTGTATGGGTGCCTCCGGAACTTTAACAGCCAATAGTCCATATACAGTAAGTTGGTTTAACACTGCAGATACTTCTTTGATTCAAATGGGAAACACGCTCACCATAAGCCCATTAAATGTGGATACTACTTTTTTAGTTGCGGTCATCAATACCACTTGTCCTCCTACTTATACCCCTGCTTCAATTACTATCACAGATACTTTAAATAATTTTGAAATACTTGGTGACAGTATTGCCTGCACCAACACACAATCATTAGTTTATGTCAACACACAAAATGAAGCTGTGCAATGGACGTTGAATGGTAACTCCATGGGTACAAACTCATCTCAGTCAATACCGTTTAATTTATTGAATTTAGGATTGAATTTTTTACAAGTTCAGGTATCTAATCAATGTTATTCCAAAATATTTTATGACACAATCTTTGTTCCAACTATGCAAAGCATTTCGCTGGTTGATGATTCCATTACCTTGTGTTATTACAATTCTCAATTAGCATCTATTAACGAGAATTATGATTCTATCTATTGGAATGTAAATGGGTCTATCATTGAAACAACAGACCTATTGGTAACAGGAAATATAACTTACAATCCTATTTCTGTGTATGCCATTGACACCTTTGGTTGCCCAACTTATGCCGATACTTTGTGGGTCACTACTTCCGGATATCAATTTCAACTGGATGTGAATTTTGCAAATTATTGTTTAGGTGATTCGGGCAGTATTGTCATCAATACCAATGCAGATAGTTTGTCTATTTTCACACCTTGGAATACAACTATAGATACCACAACAATTGCTTTTCAAATAGACACCACGTATAGTGGAACATACATCATTGAAACATGGGACACATTGGGCTGTCATTACATTGATAGTGTATTTATCCCATATTATAACATCCCTTCTGTGAGTATTCTTCCAGACTCAATTTTTTGCATCAATGATGTTTTCACATTCTATTTCCCCAATGACACCAATACCTATTTTTGGACAACTTATGGTGGAAACACAAACATCCCAATTCTGTTTGATCAAAATTTAATATTAACCGTTGTTTCTCCTCAAGGCTGTATGCAATGGGACACATTGGTTGTGCATACCGTAGATTGTAACAATCAACTACCGAATATCATTACCCCAAATGGCGATGGAGTAAATGATTATTTTTTCATTGACGATGCTTTGGCACAGGCAAACAATAGTCTTGTTATACTAAATAGATGGGGGAATACCGTTTACTCAGCTAGTCCTTATCAAAACAATTTTGATGGAAAAGACCTGGTTGAAGATGTTTATTTTTTCTTCTATTATCCGGAAGGGAATAAGAATAAAAGTAACTATAAGTCCGGGTTCTTAACCTTGATTCGGTGATTTAAAAATCAGTAATGAACAATTTAAAACGCTAAAACGCAATATTGCGTTTTAGCGTTTTACCTAATAAAATTCAAATACAAGATAAATGGAACATAAACAGCCGTTCCAATTATGATTCCTCTCACCAAATCGTATCGTTCTTTATTCAAACAGATGTAAAACCACAACAAGTTGGGTATGATGGATAAGGACAAATATTTTCCTTGTGCTATTGGGCTGTGCATCAACTGATTCCACATGTATTTATAGGGATATCCATACACAAAAGACAACACCAAAAGTGTAATAGGTATAAAAACAACAGGAGATAAAAGCGCAATAACTAAACCAACTGTTTTTCGCTCGTTCCAATTTAAGTTAAATTTCATTGAAAAGTTGTTTTAAGGGTGAAAGTACATGGTGTGCTGTCATGTCAAAATGTGTGGGTACAATAGTGGCATACCCCTGATCCATGAAATGCAAATCTGTATCGGTTGCCACGTCTTGCGGACCAAAATTTCCGGTCATCCAAAAATAAGGTTTACCGTGTGGATCAGTTCGTTTATCAAACTGGTCATCCCACGATGCTGCGGCTTGCTTGCACACCTGAATACCTTTTAGAGCAGCAACTGGACCTTTGGGAATATTTACATTTAAGCACACACCTAGTGGCAAAGGGTTTTGCAATACTTTTGGTATAAGCTTTTCAGCAACATACATG
>JBDHXR010000053.1:0-19052 GCA_039810825.1 Fluviicola sp. | reverse complement strand
TCGCGGTCAGCAATATTTATTAAATCCGTAATAAGAAAATCTCTTGGTGACTCTAACGGTAAGTCTTTATAATAAATGTCCATAAACATAGGTTTTAGGTTACTGCTAACTTACTTATACACGCTATAAAACTTCCCTTTTACATCAAAATATGTTGTATTGGCGAAACTTTATTGCGTTTATTTATTCTCAAATTTAGCATTTTTTCACAAATCATCAAACGGACTTTTTACTTTCTGTATACCTCTCGAACTCTCAGGAATATAGATTTCAGTTGTGCGAGAACTATTGTATACAAGGTGTTTTTGGATATTGAGAATGTTCATGTTCGTTTTCTCAATTCGTAATGTACTTGAATAGTGCGACTGAAACAAAAAAACCGACTGCTTTATGTCGGTTTTTAGTTGAATTCCCTGCAATTTGATTGCTCGAACTTCACTTAGTTAATCTATTACATGAACAGTAAGCAAATCTTGTTCCTTTGTCACTTTTAGCATGTTGTGTTTTGCTAAGTTTTTCATGCTTGTATCCCACGCTTTATTACTGAGGTTTACTTTTGCTTTTAACTCATTCAAATTCATAGATTTTTTAGGCAACAGCGTATCGATGATTAATTTTTCGTTTTCATTTAACTCAATTTTATTTTGCTTTTCAGGTCTCATTTGAGGGAAAAACAAGACTTCTTGTATAGAAGGATTGTTGGTTAAATACATGATTAATCTATCCATACCAATACCAAGTCCGGACGTGGGTGGCATACCATATTCTAATGCCCGTAAAAAGTCTTGATCGATAAACATGGCTTCATCATCACCACGTTCCTGCAAGCGCAATTGCTCTTCAAAACGCTCTCGTTGGTCGATAGGGTCATTTAACTCTGAATATGCGTTTGCAATTTCTTTACCGCATACCATCAATTCAAAACGTTCTGTAAGTTCCGGATTGTCTCGGTGAACTTTACACAGAGGCGACATTTCTTTTGGGTAATCTGTAATGAAAGTTGGTTGGATGTAATTTCCTTCGCATTTTTCGCCAAAAATCTCATCAATCAATTTCCCTTTCCCCATTGTTTCATCTACTGAAATTCCCATCGATTTTGCAGTATTTCTCAGTTCATCTTCACTTTTCCCTGCTATATCAAACCCTGTAAAATCAATAATTGCTTGGCGCATGGTCACACGTTTGTATGGTGCTTTGAAATCAACGGTGTGCTCACCAAACGTTGCAATGGTAGTTCCATTTACTTCAAGTGCACAATGTTCTAATAAACGCTCGGTAAAATCCATCATCCAATTGTAATCTTTATAAGCAACATAAATTTCCATTGCTGTAAACTCTGGATTATGCGTCCTATCCATGCCCTCATTTCTAAAGTTTTTAGAAAATTCATACACACCATCAAAGCCACCTACAATTAATCTTTTCAAATACAATTCATTCGCAATACGCATGTACAAAGGAATGTCTAAGGCATTGTGATGCGTAATGAATGGGCGTGCAGACGCTCCACCCGGAATTGCTTGCAAAATAGGCGTTTCAACTTCCATGTAACCAGCTTGATTAAAGAAATTTCGCATTGCTGAGAACAATTTTGTGCGTTTAATAAAAATTTCTTTAACCTGAGGATTTACCACTAAATCTACATAGCGTTGGCGGTAACGTAATTCCGGATCGGTAAAGGCGTCAAACGTATTTCCTTCTGCATCAACTTTTGGCAATGGAAGTGGCTTCAACGATTTGCTCAATAGTTGAAATTCTTTTACATGCACAGAAATTTCTCCAACTTGTGTTTTAAATAAAGTACCTTTTACTCCAATAAAATCACCAAGATCTAATAATTTCTTGAATAGTTCGTTGTACAATGTTTTGTCTTCACCGGGGCAGAGTTCATCACGATTGAAGTATGTTTGTATTCTTCCTCTAGAGTCTTGGATTTCTGCAAATGACGCTTTCCCCATAATACGTTGACTCATCATTCTACCGGCAATACATACTTCTTTGCCTTCAACATAATTTGCTTTCAAATCTTCTGAATATGCAGTTATTGGATATAAATCTGCCGGATACGGATTTATATTCGCTTCTTTTATGGTTTGAAGCGTTTGACGTCTTTGTATTTCTTGTTCTGATAATTCTTGGATACTCATTCTATTACTATTTTTTTACCATTTTGGACAGCTATCGCATGCGTTTTTAGGATTTAAGTAGAAAATTAAGCCAAAAGCTACGTTGTATGTTGCAAATCCAAACGCTTGTTTTGCACGCATATTTCGGTCAATTGAACTTGTTCTAACTCCGGGAAGGTGCGTAAACCCTAACATTCCTTCTGTTTGTATAAATACATGTCTAAAAAATTCCAAGCGTACATTTCCACTTAGTCCCATTCCATAACCCGAAAGTGCAGTTGCACGACTGTTAAATTCGCCTCCGAAATAAAAGTTTGTTGTAGTTAGCGCAGGGCCTAAACTTGCACCTAAACTACCTGTAATTGCAAATTCTCTTTGTCTGCCAGCTTCAACCAAGTCAAAAGACCGCATTACTTCTATACGGATGTAATTTAACCCCCCGGAATGCTCGTAACGAAAGTGATTTGAATTTAAAGGAACACTTTTCTGATCGTAGTTGCCTTGCCATGTGGAATCTGCATCTAAATCAAGATGACCATTTAGTTCTGCTTCTGAATCTGACTTAACAATGTAATTGAAGTGGTCTACTCCAAGTGAAATTGCCCATTTATGCTTGAAATAATAGCCAATTCGGAAGTTGTATTGCGGAATCGTCATGTATTGAGGGTTCACATAATACTTGATATCCGGTTTGGGTTGTTTATCTCTTGCTTGCACACCCTTCAATGTAAAATCATAAGCTGGGTCTGCTGAAAGAAAATGAATGGTGGATTTGGTATATGCAGTACGGTTATATCCCCAATCAAAGTATAGTGTTCCAGCGTTTGTGCTGCGTTTTCTTTTGTGCTTGCGAATCTGAGCCTGAGCAGGAATCACAAACCAGAAACTGAACACGAGTAAAATTACATGTGAAAAGCGCATTACTTTGACATTTTTAAGAAGCTTACTTCTTGTTCAGTTAAGTGTCTGAAATAACCACGAGGCAAATCTTTTTTTGTTAAAGATGCAAATTGTACACGGTCAAGTTTAACTACTTCATAACCTAATCGCTCAAAAATACGTCTAACAATTCGGTTTTTCCCGGAATGAATTTCAATGCCTACTTCTCGGGCATTGCTACCACCCTTTACATACTCAGCTTTGTCAACTTTTATCCACCCATCTTCCAATTCAATACCAGTAATCATTTTTTCAATGTGTTCAATTTTTACCGGAATATTGGTTTCTACATGATAAATCTTTTTTGCTTGATATCGGGGGTGTGTTAATTTCTTAGCCATGTCGCCATCATTTGTAAATAACAGCAATCCCGTTGTGGCTCGGTCTAATCTTCCAACAGGATAAATACGCTCTTTGCATGCTTTCACAACCAATCCCATCACTGTTTTTCGTCCAAGTGGGTCATCCATCGTTGTAATAAATCCTTTCGGTTTGTTCAGCAACACATATCTTTTTGTTTCAGCGTTTATCGTTTCACCGTCATACTGAACTTTATCTCCTTTTTTGATTTTATATCCCATTTCAGTTATCACCTCGCCGTTTACAGTAACTACTCCGGTTTGAATCATAACATCTGCTTCTCTACGTGAGCAAACTCCGGCATTCGAAAGGTATTTATTCAAACGAATTTCGTCTTCATTGAATGAAGGCAAGGGATCTCCTTTTTTTTCTTTTGGCTTAATATAGGGTTTTGACTTAAAGCCTGTTTTATCCTGAGGTTTCGAAGTGGATTGTGTCTCCTTTTTTGGAGCAGAGTTTTTTCTAGAAGATTGACTTTTGATTGTTTTTCTTGTGTTCATCACGAGCAGAATTAAACGTTATTTTTTGCAAAGATACAATTAGTAATTTAATTACCGAACTCAGGTTAACATTTGTAGCATCTTCTTTATCAATCAGGTAGAAAATGCATCTACAATATGTTCTAGTTCTGTTCGATATTGGTTGTGAACAATGGAAACTATATCGAAGCGTACATTTTTATGGATATTTCTAGACTGTACATAATAATCTGCACAAAGGATAATTTGCTTTTGTTTTTTCTTGGTTACAGCTTTCCAAGGCTCACCAATTTCTGCTGTTTGGCGCGTTTTCACTTCAACAACGATTAATTTGTTTTCTTTTTCAGCAATAATATCAACCTCAAATTTTTGGTACCTATAGTTTGTTGATAGAATGGTGTATTGTTGTTCTTTCAAGTGCTGTTGAGCCAATAATTCGCCGTATTCTCCTAATTCTTTGTCTGTCATCTTTATGTTTTAACACATTAAGATACGAAATAATGCCTTAAAAAAAGCGGAAACTGATTAAAATTTCCGCTTTTTATTGAGAATGAATGTGTGCTATTTCTTCACAAACTTAAGAACTTTAGTTCCATTCGTGTCGCCAATACGAATCATGTAGGTGCCAGCTGCAAGTTCAGCGGTGTTTAATGAATACGTATTTGCCCCTTCGTGCGCAATATAGTTGCTTGCTTTGATGGTTTTACCAAATACATCAACGATAGAGATATCAAGAGCGTTTCCACCTTCAGCAGATGTGAATGCTAATTGCAATTCTTTGTCTGTTGGATTCGGGAACAAAGAAATTCCTTGAACACTTGAAAGCTCTGCTAAACCAGCAGGAACAGATAAGTTGATATCATCGATGTAAATATTATTTCCACCACCAGAGGTGAACTCAAATTTGAATTTAAAGTTAGCAGACCAAGCTGAACTAGGGATATTTGTAACATCAAATTGCAAGAAATCTGAAGCTGTTGGCGTCCACGCACTAGAAACTGTTGATGCTGCACCAGCCAATTGACTAGCAGCCAACATTCTTCTAAATACCCATGTTTCACCACAATCACTAGAAGTATAAATTCTTAATATGTCTGAATTGTTACTCGCTACTTTACGGAAAGCATATTTGAACGTTAACACCAAACCTGTAATGCCTGTTAAATCAAATGTTTGAGAAGTAAAGGCATCTATACTTCCAGTTGGTTGACCAAAGTTTGCCAATTTAGCAGATTTTGTTCCTGTAGATCCTGCTGTAGTTGTTACATTCCAAGCATTGCCGTTAAAGTTTGAAACTTCCCAAGTTGGAGGGGTAAGCGTTGAAAGACTTTCAAAACTTTCATAGAAAGGAATCCCTACTGGAGCTGGTAAAACTGTAATATACCCAGCAATATCTGACGTGTTGTTTGTGCTACCGTCTGTAGCTACCAATTTTACAGCGTATGTACCCGGAGTGTTGTATGTAATTGAAGGGTTTTGTTGTGTAGAAGATGAAGGTGTTCCACCGGTAAATGTCCACGTCCAACCCGTTGCCGCGTTGTAAGACTCGTCTGTAAACTGAATTGTTTCACCTTGGCAAATTACTTGACGAGAAGTTGAGAATTTTGCCTTGCACAATGTTAATGGACCAGATGCTCCCACTGAAGATAAGTTAGATGAAGAAACTACATTTGCTCTACCTGTTGATGCTACAAGTAAGCTAGCACGCATACGTGCAACCTGACCAACTGTAAACATTTTAGAACAATATGAGTAATCCATGTAATTTTCAACATTGTCCTTTATATCAAACCCCCAATATGCATTGTCGGTACTGCATGTGTTTGCATTGTAATTGCAAGAAGTAGAACCAACACAATCAGGAGTGTCTTGTACGTAGTCTGTATCTCCGCATCCACCAGAACCCGGATTGTTGTTTGAACCCCAAACGTGAGAAAGATTTAGCCAGTGACCAGCTTCATGAGTCAATGTTCTACTTGTATATTCAGAAGAAGTTCCTATACTACCTGTGTAATTATGCAATACAAAGATTCCATTTCCCATCTGAGATGCTGTCCAGCTCATTGGATTCATGGTGTAACCTGCAGCTCCACCAATATTTGCACATACAAAAATATTCAAGTATTTATTTCCCGGCCATTGTCCTTGATATACATCATTTCCATTTACAATTGCAGTAACTTGATTTCCTCCATTACTACCGTCATTTGTAATCACATTTTGAGTTCTGGTAATACCAGAGAAACATTGACCATTTGGAGCCTTAGTTGCCAAAACAAATTTAATGTCAGCAGCACTTTTAATAGAATCAAAAGGATGATGCAAGGTAGAAATATCTGTGTTTAGCATAGCGTAATCACGATTCATGATAGCCACAGCATCTAAAACTTGTTCTCTAGAAATGTTTTCAGGTCCGCCATTGTGAAGGATGTGAAATACTACAGGAATCGTATAAATAGTATTTTTCTCAATATCGTTTGCACCTCTGGCTGCTTGATTTACTTGTGCGTTAAAAGTTGCTTGCTCTTGCTCATACTGCTGTGCAGCAGCAGGATTGTTAGCAAAAAATTCCTTCATTTTTTTGTGTGAGATGCAGTATTCAACGTTTTCGCCCTCACGCATGTTGCTTTTGTCTAACACACGTTGTTGTGAAAATGCATACCCACCTGCTAACAAAAGAGCGATAATTAATGTACTTGTTTTTTTCATTTTCTTATAGTTTAGTATTCAATATTATTGTGGAGAGTTTATTGATTTCGAAATTTACAAATTATTATTTTTTAGATATTTATTTTTTTCTTATCCAGTACTTTTTGTTGATTTTACGGAATTATTTTTTCACAACCTGGAAAGTGTTTGAAGAGTTCATAGACTTCAGTTGAACAAGATACAATCCTTTTGCATAGTTTTTAATATCAAAATTTATAGTATTAAGCCCAGATGGCGTATGAATTGAGTTGGTTTGAAGTGTTTTTCCTGAAATATCAGTAATTGTAACTGTAAGTTCTGTATTCGCTTTCGTAGAGAAAACCAAATTAAATTCATCTGATGCAGGATTTGGATAAATAGAAGCATTTTCAAAATTGTTTACCTCACTGATGCTTAAGACCGGTGTTTCTGATGGTGGACCAGCATATAGATTGATGTCATCTAAGTATAAATTATTTCCTTCACCAGCCACAAGTTCAAACTTGAACTTAAAACTTGAATTCCAGCTAGTTGATGGAATATTTGTAACATGGTATATCCCCCAATCTGCGCTAGACGGAGTCCATGAACTTGTTTCAATTAGGTTTTGAGACAAGGTAGAGCCGGTAATTGATTTTCGCATTGTCCAACTTTGTCCACAATCATTGGATGTGTAAATTCTAAGATAATCGTGTGAATTTGCAGATGCTTTTCTAAATGCATACCTGAAGGAAAGCGTTACACCTGTAGCACTTGTGATCTGAGAAAGGTCAAAACTACCAGAGCTTAACTCGTCAAGATTGCTGTTTGTTTCACCAAAGTTTTCAATCTTGGCAGATTTCGTCCCTGAATGTCCTGCTGTATTGGTTAATACCCATCCATTTCCGGCAGGATTGCTCACGAACCAATTCGGATTATTCAACCCTGTTTGTGCTTCGAAATCTTCAAAATAAGGCAAGGTAATTGGGTTTGGAAGAACAGTGATGTATTGAGAAATTGAAGTAGAATCAATAATATTACCATCTGTTGCAATTAATTTAACCAAATACGTTCCGGGCGTATTGTAGGTAACAGTTGGATTTTGAAGCGTAGATGTGGCAGGTGTACCACCGGGGAAAGACCATGTCCACCCATTAACTAAATTAAACGATTCATCTGTAAATTGAATTGTAGAACCTGAACAAATGATTTGTTGAGGCGTACTAAATTTTGCTTTACATAATGCAGGAACGGCATCAGCCCCAACAGCAGTTAAATTTGCAGCGGAAACGATATTTGCCCTACCTGTATTTACAACTTGCAAGGCTGCTCTCATTCGGGCAACTTGACCAATTGTAAACATTTTAGAACAGTATGAATATTCCATGTAGTTTTCAATATTATCAATTTGGTCAAAGCCCCAATAGGCATTGTCGTTACTACATGAATTTCTTGGCACACAAGATTGAGTTCCTTTGCAAGTTGGTGTGTCATTTACATTGTCTGTGCCACAACTTACATTCGGATCATTTGTACTTCCCCAAAGATGAGCAAGATTAAGCCAATGTCCAACTTCATGTGTCAAGGTTCTACTTGTATTATCCGTAGAAGTACCAATATTTCCGACATAATTTGATAGAACCCAAATGCCATTTGTCATAGAATTAGCCGACCAACTTCCGGGGTAGTTTGTGTACCCGGCAGCGCCACCAATGTTTTTACAAATAAAAATGTTTAAGTATTTGTTTCCTGGCCAAGTCCCGTTAAAAACATCATTCCCATTTACAATTGCAGCAACTTGATCATATCCTTGTTCTCCTTGAGCAGTAAGTGGACTCATAGTTCTTGTAATTCCTGAAAAACAAGAACCGTCTGGAGCAATTGTAGCCAATGCAAAACGGATATCCGCTTTACTTTTTAACCCTTGAAAAGGGGCTTGAATAAGTGTCGTATCAGCATTTAACATTGCATAATCCCTGTTTAGAATATCTAAAGCGGTTAAGATTTGTGCCTTTGAAATGTTTTCCGGACCGCCATTATGTAACACATGAAATACAACCGGAATGGTGTAAATGGTATTTTTTGTTTGATCTGTAGAACCCTTTTTTTGTTGCATCATTGCCTCAAAAGCTTGTTCTTCAATAAAATATTGTTTTGCAAAATTAGGATCTTGCAGGGCTTGTTCCAGTTTTTTATGGGTAGAACAAAACTCAACTTCAGTTTGTGAGAATGAAATAAAAGATAAGAAAGTAGCTACAACAGTAGCAAAGAGAGCAATGGAGATTTTCATTTTTTATTTTAGCGAACGAAAGATACTACTTATTTTTTAGTTTGATAAGCACAATTCAATTATTCGTTAAAAAGATGATAGAAAATGGATGAAGTTGGAAATTGAGGATTAAAATAATGGGGTAATCACATTGTCAGTTTATTAACTCAATTTATCACTCAATATTCGCATTTCGATAATGGGAGAAATTCGTTCATACAATATATTGTGAACAGCTTCTAAAATGGGCATTTCAACATTGAATTTCTTGTTTATTTCATGGACACATTTTGTAGCATAATAGCCTTCTGCAATCATCTTCATTTCCATCTGCGCCATTTTTACAGAATAACCTTTCCCAATCATAAAACCAAAAGTTTTGTTTCTTGAGAATTGTGAATAGGATGTTACAAGTAAATCTCCTAAATAAGCACTTGTTTTTACATCCCGGTGAATTGGACTCACTTCATCAATAAAGTTTTCAATTTCTTGAATGGCATTTGATACCAATACAGCTTGAAAATTATCTCCGTACCCAATGCCAGAACAAATTCCAGAGGCTAATGCATATACGTTTTTCAATACTGCTGAAAGCTCGGTGCCGTACAAATCATCAGAAGTTGTAGTTTTAATAAAACGGCAAGCCAAGACTTGAGCCATCTGATCGGCAATTTTTTCACTTTGGCAAGCAATAGTAAGGTAAGAAAGTCTTTCCATTGCAACTTCTTCAGCATGGCATGGTCCGCAAATAATTCCAATATCCGAATAAGGGACATTGAAGCTTTTGTGAATGTATCTTGCAGGAATCGCATTGTATTCTGGAATAATTCCTTTTACAGCTGAAAACACAATTTTTTTATGGAAGAGTTTTGGGTCTATATCTTTGAACAAATCTACTAAAAACGCAGATGGTGTTGCTAAAATCAAGGTGTCACACGCATTGATAACTTCTAATAAATTTGAGGTAACGTATATTTTATCCAAATCTACCTCTACTGCTTGAAGGTAACTTGGGTTATGTTTGTATTTGCGGATATGATCTGCTTGGTCTTCTCTACGAACATACCAGTGAACAGACGAAAAATTGGTGCTGATTATTTTTATCAACGCAGTTGCCCAACTTCCTCCCCCAATTACTCCTATTGTTTTTATTTGATTTGCCATAGCTAGATGTGCCAAAGGTAAAAATTATTCATTGTAAAAATAAAATTAGATGTTTTCGTTTTATATTAATATGGGTTTTCTAAAAGTTTGACTTAATAGAATTTGAAGTAAAGAATAAAAGATAAAACTATATCTTTGCGGTAAATTTGATAGTTATGTCAATAGAATCAAAAATTTCTACATCAAAAGCACCAAAACCAGTTGGCCTGTATCCGCATGCTAGGAAAGTTGGGAATTTGCTTTTTCTTTCCGGAGTAGGACCAAGAATTGCCGGTTCTGATCAAAGTGATTCATCTGTACCCGGTTTAAAGCTGGATAAAAATGGGAATTTTATTGAATTTGATTTTGAAGCACAGTGTAGAAATGTATTTGATAATGTGAAAGTAATCCTCGAAGAATCTGGTTCTTCTTGGGATAAATTGGTAGATGTAACAGTCTTTTTGGTAAATATGAAGCGAGATTTTCATACATATAATCGTGTATATGCCGAGTATTTCAAAGACAATCAACCATGCAGAACCACCGTAGAAATCAACTCACTACCTACACCTATTGCTATTGAACTAAAATGTATTGCAACAATTGATTAAAAAATTATGATTGGATTTATTATTCGCAGTGTTATTGCTTTAGGTATGTTGTTTATTACCTTTTATTCTTTTTATTCTGGCTCATGGGGATGGGGAATTTTCTTTATTTTCCCTTTAGCGTTAATTATTCTGTCATTTATTTACAATGAAAATTTAATTTTCACGCTTAATCACATGCGTTCAGGAAACCAAGAGAAGGCACAGCGTGCAATCAATAGAATTTCTGCTCCTCAATTTCTACCAAGACGACAAAAAGCGTATGTAATTTATATGCAAGCATTGTTAAATGCTCAGTCATTCCCTCAGGCTAAAGTTGAAACAATGTTGCGTGAAGCAATTCAAATTGGGTTGAAAAGAGGTCACGACAAAGCTATGGCACGCATGCATTTGGCTGGAATTTGTGTGCAAACAGGCAGAAGACAAGAAGGTGTAGCTTTGTTAGCCGATGCCAAGAAAATGGATGATAGCGGAATGTTGAAGGAGCAAATTAAAATGATGCAAGGTCAAATACAAAACGCCCCTTCTAAAAACCAAATGCGCATGGCTCAAATGATGGGCGGAAGAAAGAAAATGCCTAAAATGAGGTAACATTTTTTTTATCTTCATCAAGTTATTTCGAAATTCCGTACTTTCATTCAAAATTTGATGTGAAAAAGTTGCTGCTTATTTCGTTTTCCCTTGTATTTCTAAACTCTTGCAACAGTTTAGAAGTGATTAAGCGCAAAAAAAAGATTGCAATTCACCCTCATTTAATCCATCCATTGTTTTTTCAAGAGGAAATTTCTTCAGCTTTCAATTTTCCTTTTTGGTTCAATGATAGTTTGATTCAAGCAAATAAAATCAAACAAATTTCTCAAGTTGTTTATCATAGCACTTCAAACGATACCTCAGAAACCATTCCTTTTGAAAAAAAATCAACTACATATTCTTTCACAAAACAAGGAAGGCTAGAACATGTTCAAGTAGTAGATTTTTATGATGGAATCATTATTCAATCGTTGTCGTATGCAATTAGCTCAACAAATGCATTTGGTTATAGCAAGGTGTATTTTGTAAATACTCACCAAGAAACGGATGCTCAAGTTCCGGTATTTTACCTCAAAGAAAAAACTTCGCAAAGTATTGTTTTGAGTTCAAATACCAAAGATCGAATACTTTATGTGTTGAATCACAATTATTTTGGTCCGCTCTCTGTTGATTCAATAGCCCGCCCAAAACCAAATGACTGGATTGTATTGGGGAAGCCAAATCAACCAAAAAAACGGTATAAAGTGATCAATACAGTGAAAGAATCGAATGTTACAATATATAAGTATATACAAGGCAATTATCCCAAAAAGATTGTAACAGAAGATTATCCTTTTATTCGGAAAAGATTTTTTCGCTATGATCAAGGAATATTGAATAATTTTGTGGATTCAATTTTTGTTGATGACCAATTTGTAACAAGTGTAACTTCTTCTATTATATATGAAAAGCAGTTACCTCAAAAAATCGTTCAAAAGAAAACACATGAACAAAACAATAATGATTTTATCACGTTGATTTCATTAAAATACACCTTGTTTGAATGACAAATTATCAATTACTTCACGAATAAACTTAGCTTTATGATTCGCATACAAAGACCTTTCTTTTTATTATTAACTCTTATTACATCGTTTTCTTTCGGACAAGTTGAGCAGTCAACAATCAATGGGAAAACCTATTATGTATATCCACATCAGCAGAAAATATCTCGTAATTACGATTATATGCTCGCTTTTGTAAAGTCGAAACAAGTAATTCAACGAGACAGTATCAATTCAAAAATTGTTTCAATCTCCACTGAGCCTCTTGATGAGTTTGATCTGTTAAAAGTTAAACGAATGGGAAAAATTAACAAAAGGTCAAAAAAGTATTTTAAATCTTTTGTTGAAATGGATACTACTTACTATTTCAGTGATGGTGAATTGAGTTTAAACTCGGAACCAACTCCTGCGTTGCAATCTTTGCCTGACGGAGATTATGTGATGTATTACCGCGATGTTGCATACATTAAAAACAAAACACTTTGTTTCAATAACACTTTAATTGCAGCAATTTTCTCTATAAAAGACAATCAATTAGTTGGGCCGAGTACCTGGTATGATACAAAGGGTAAATTAATTCTTTCTGGAAATTATTCGAATTCAGAGAAAGATGGTACGTGGATATTCAATAAGTATGAAATCAATTATACTCAGCTTTCAATAAAAGAAACATTCAATCAATCAAATTTTGATACAGTTGTTTATCATGTGGATTATAAAGCAGGCATAAAAAATGGAAATTTTTGTGTGATGAAAAATAATGACACACTTGAAGTGGGCAATTTTAAAGATGACATAGAAGCTGGTACCTGGAGAAGATATACGTATAAAGAAAAAATTTCATTCAATAAAAAAGGAATGCCTATTTATTCCTATTCAGACGAGAAATTTTTGTACGAGCAATACACCTATCGAAGCGACTCTTTGCGTTGCAAGTCACCAATCATTCGTTCTGAAGTCATACCATATTCGTTTATGGAGTATAACGAGTCTTTGAGTAACGATACGCTCGTTCTTTTTAATTCTTATTCTATTCCAACTTCGTCTCAAGATGAATATGGTGACTATTCTGAAGATGCTTTTCCAGATTTTAGTAATTTTTATTCTATTCAAAAAGAAGAAACGAATTACGAATTAACCGATGAAGATGTATTGAGTTATGAAGGAGCTGAATATCCTGAATATTACGATGAATACAATCCTGAAAATCCAACTCAATTAGTTGGAAATAAACGCTACACTACCAATCAATTGATAGATTCAATTGGTTATTTATACAATTATGAAGGTGTATTTGAGCGGTATTATTCCAACGGACAATTGCAATTTAGATACGTCATCAAAGAGGGTAAATTACTTGAAGAAACTCCAGTGTATTGGGATAACGGAAACATTGCAAACAGCGTAACTTTTGATACGGATTCGAACCAATTTGTTCAACGGTTTTTTGATTACAATGGCACCAATTATTACAACTTACGATACGACAACAAGGGCGATTTGTTGAACTACAGTGTTCAAAGAAATTCAAACATGGTTACTATTCAAGGGCAAGAATACGAGGTAGTTTATGGAAACCCAACACTTTCGTATTTTTCGTTGAAAGCCTTGAAAACAGATACAGTTTCAGAACGGGTTTTAATTCAAGAAGAATTGTATAAAATTGACACCTCAATAGCTTTGCAAGCCTGGTACTACCCTCAAACGCGTATTTTGAAAACAGTGAGGCAAAATCTACGTCATGAAGACATTTCAATAGAAGAAGTTGAGTTTTCTGAAGACTTTAAAAATATCCACATTTCAAAATCAGAAGGCTATGATCGATTAGAACTAAAGTCAGTGAGAAATGGATTTCTTCAAAAACAATACGAAAAGTATTTGACGGACAGTATAAAAAAATATTGGTTGATTTCGAATTGGAGCAACTATTTTTCCGGAGAATCAGATAATGATTTATATGTAGATGGTAAGTTGTTTTCAGGAAATATAAATGCCAAGACTGAACAAAATAAGTTTAAAATTAAACTTTCAAAATCTGAAATAAAAATCACTATCCCTACACAAAAAAAGGATTATTCATATTACAAGAAAGCAATTGCAAAGTATAAGAAAAATGGTAAGGCAAGTGAAATATTAATTGGATACAATTCAGACATTGCCGGGTATAATTGGTTAACCAGAAGTGTTTTATCTTTATTTCCGATGCTTTTGGGAGATATTGCTTATTCAGATTCATATACAAATTACGGATTTGATGGAGACAAAGAATTGCAATCGTTTGAAAAAAGGAACAACAAACTAGCTATTGCTACTTCCTTAAACGGAACATTTTTAAATGGGAAAGCTCAAAATAAATGGATATACAAGGATAGAAAAGGAAATGTTTTAGCTGATGTGCAGTATGAAAAGGGCTTAGAACATGGAGAATCAAATACGTTTTCTTTTGCATATCCAAAAGCAAAGCCTAAAAAGGTAAAAAAGAATACGTTTAGTTATGATGTAAGATCAAATTCACCCATAGAAAAATACAAGAAATATCCTGATAAAAAAACGTATTACAAATCCGCTATCACACATTACAAATACGGGAAATACGATGGTGTATATTGCTCTTTCAATTGGAATGGTGATACCTTGAGCTATACAAATTATATCAATGATTATGCAGATGGTAAATACTTTGAAAGAAATCAACTCTTTTATTCAGATGGGTTTGCAAAAAATGGTTTTCTTGAGGGAAAGAGTAGAACTTTTTTGACTATTCCTGGAAGAGATTCTGTGTTGTTGTTTAATTTAAATTTTAGCAATAACCTTTTGCAAGGAGAATCCGTTGCTTACCACTCAAATGGGAATGTAGCTAAAAAAGGATTCTTTCTGATGGGAGAACCTATAGATGATTATCAAGCTTTTGATTCATTAGGGAACATTTATCAATATGTGAAATTTCAGTATTCTCAGCCTATTGAAGAAAAAATATGGGAAGAAAATGAATTAAGCGTACGTTATTTATTTGATTGGAGAGACTCTGTGCGTTTTGATGTTGGCGACATTACATCCAGTTCTAGTATAAGTAGGTTGTTGTATGATATCGGGTATTCTGATGAATCGTTGAATAAGCCCTATTTTGGAAGACCAAGTTTGATTAACAAAATTGGTATCAATTATGAGATGACAAAATATTATCCAAACGATACCATTGCACGCACGGGTACTGTTTCTAAAGGGATTAAAACTGGTTGCTGGAAATATTACAATTATTCTGGTAAAAAATTGTATGAAGTAGAATATTTTGATTCTATCATTAAAGTCAATGACAGTATTTCCTTTAAATCTAAAGGAGTGTTGTTTTATCTTGATAATCAAGATAATGTGTTAAGCAAAAGCTTCATCATTGAAAAATTTGAGAAGTTTGATTGTTCAAAAACAGATCATACCGAAGAAAGAATGCTCTACTGTTTCTGGGAAAAAGATAGTACTCAGCACCGAAAGAACGGTTATGTTAAAAATTATTACGACAATGGAGCACTACAAAATGAAGGATACGTTAAAGATGGGCTGCCAACAGGTATTTGGAGGTTGTATGACAGCAATGGAAATCTAAGTCAGGTGGGTGAATACATTCAAGGAAAACGAAATGGTCGTTGGTTGAAAGGAGATTTGAATAAAATCAAAAATATGAGTGAAATTTGCTTGAATCCAAATAAAGAAAATGTAGAGGAACTTTTAAAGTATCAAGCAAATCTTTTAGACATTTATGTAATAAATTACCGTTTGGGGAAAGAGTTGAAGAAAACATATTTTGGAATCAATCAAAACAGTAAAGAGTTACTCGATGTTGAATCTGAATACGGAAGTATCTATTAAAACGTAGTATATTTGTTAAAAGAGAAGAGGTCGCCAGCAAGCGACCTCTTTCTGATAATGATTCAAGCCTTGAAGTTAAACGAGCAAAATAACCTAACCATTGACCATTATCTACTTTTCAGCATTTACTTTACCTAAACAACTATTAAAACTAATAACTAAACAATAGTGCAATATTAAGCCTTCTTTAGGTTAAAAAATATGAGTTAAATCATGAAAACACATGATTTAGATTGTTTTTTTGAGTTTTTCATCTTATTATCTGTTTAGTTAAATCATCAGATTTCTTTTTTATTAATTAAATCATGATAATTTTGCAATACACATTATTAAGTTAGATTTATGAAGAAGGTAGTAACTTTAATTATGAGCACTTGCTTTTTATTAGCAGTAACTCAAACCAACGCCCAAGGCTTTGCAGGTAAAGGGGCAAAATACATTCAATTAGGTTTTGGTGTTAACCAACATTATTCTATTTATGGCGACTATGCCAAAAATTACAACAATATGTATGGAGCTTTTGATTTCCAAATGGAATTTGGTGTGCATAAATATGTAGGAGTTGGGTTTACAATAGGTGCAGAAATCGCTATGAGAAATGCAGGATATTATCATGGTTGGGATGATGATATTTACTGGAACAACGGGTATTATGGCCCTTCAGGTTCGCCATACAATCATATTGGTTTACCAATTGGTTTTTTTGCAAACTTCCATTTTTTACAACTAATTGCAGATAAGAACGGAAAAAATTTTGCAAATAAAATGGATGTTTATGGTGGGTTGAGTGTTGGAAGCGGACCTGTTTTTAGAGTTGTAAAAGGTCCATACAAAGATGATTTTTATTATAAAAATGGAGTGCCAAAAAATTATTATGACTCTGGTATTGGAGCACTTATTTATGCCGGGCCACATGTTGGCTTTCGCTATTTACCAACTGAAAAAATTGGTATTTATGTAGAAGCTGGTTATGGTAAAAATTTGATTAACGGTGGGGTGATGTTTGTGCTATAAGCTCCTAACAATTGATTGAGAAGGCTGTTTTATTTGAGACAGCCTTTTTTGTGTTTTATTGGCTGAAATGTTGGTCTGATTATTGCTAACTTTGTTCAAAATTTAAAAAATGAAACAGATTATTTTTAGCACACTTGTTTTATTCTTTTGCACACAACTAACTTTTGGACAACAAATTGTAAGAATGATTGTGAAAGAAACGTGTGTTCCTTGTAGAAGAATGATGGAACAAACGTGTTTCCAAATAAAAAAAGAAGGAGCAAAAGATTATGAATTGTTCTATGATCGCATCCAAGGCTTTGATTATGTTCCAGGTCATCAATATGTAATTGATGTAAAACTAACCGAGAGAAACCCTGCTCCTCAAGATTTATCAAAATACATATACACTCTTGAAAAGGTGATTTCTGATAAGATTGTAATCGCAGGTTCAAACCAAGTGAAATATATCGTAGAAAAAATAAATGGGAAAGATGTTTCGAACTATGAACTGTTTTTTGAGTTTGATTCTACACTTACAAAAATTAGTGGGGAAAGCGGTTGCAATGTGTACAACGCAAGTGTCAAACTAAATAAAAAACGCTCTAAAATAATTGTTAATCAAGGTGCAAGCACGATGATGGCTTGTCAAGAAGATGCCATGAAAGTTGAACAAGAGTTTTTAGTGGCAATTAGTCAGAAGAAATTTAAAGTGAAACAAGTTGGAAATTCTTTATTGTTGCTTGGAAAAAAAACAGTGATTTCTTTACGTACTGAAAATTCTGGGGTAGATATTGTTAGAAAAAATCCAGGTGAAGTAAGTGGTTCCCGTCCAGAAAAAACTGCATGGAACTACTTCAATATGCAAGAATTAAAATTAATTCAATTGGATGGCAAAGCTGTTGACACAAATACCAGAGCAAGTATCATTTTTAATATGGAAAGAGGCGAGTTTGCAGGAAACAATGGGTGTAATAGAATTTTTGGAAAATACAAGGGTGAAAGAGACCAATTGGCATTTTTTGATGTAGCAAGTTCAAAAATGGCTTGCAACAATAAAGCTGTATTAATCATGGAAAAACGATTTTCTGAAATATTCGCGATGAAAGGATTAACCGTTGATTTCGCAGAGCAGGTGTTAAATATTTATGACCCATCAGGCAACTTAGTGATGATGTTTGCAGTCAATAAGTAGAAATTATTTTTGTCAAATCTTTTTTTTATATACTTTTAACTTAAATTCTAAATTATGAAAAAGCTAATCAAAGTTTCAGCCCTAGCAATTGTTTTATTGGCAGGTGCTACAGGAGCAATGTCTTTTACTACAAATCAATCAGTTGAATCTTCAATAACTATTGACAACATTCAGTTTAAATTAATTAACGATACACCCAATGAAGTGGGATATTGTGTAGGTGATACACACTATTCAATCAAAAAGGATCAATCTGTTGGTTTTAGTTTTGCTGCCGGAACTACCGTTAAGAAATATTCAGACGATAAATGTGATGCAGTTTGGTTTAAAATATCAAGCGATATGCACGGAAAGTCTATTAAAGTTTCAGAATTGAAATAATCTTTTCATTTTTCTTGAAGCCTCTTGTCACTTTACAAGAGGCTTTTTTTTCGGTTGTTTTGATTAACGAAAAAAACTCATCTGAAAATATTCAAATGAGTTTTAGTTATTAATTGAAATTTATTTTTACTCTTTTACAAGTTTAAAAACTCTTGTTTGATTATCAACTTGAATGTGTAAGAAATAAATTCCTTTGCTTTCTGATGATAAATCAATTGCTAATTGTTCTCCAAACTGATTGCTTGTATTCATTTGAACGCTTTTTCCAGAGATATCAAATATTTGAACAGCTTGTACATTCAGTTCTTTTCCAAATGAAACAGTGTACTTGCCTGCACTTGGATTTGGATACACAACCGCTTCGTTTAGTACCGAATTTTCTGAAATGCCAACGCCAGATGAAGTGATGGTAAATTTCTTGTCAGAAAGATCAAAGAAAGTTCCATTTTCACTC
>JBDHXR010000052.1:0-19115 GCA_039810825.1 Fluviicola sp. | reverse complement strand
TTTTTCTGAATCAACTCAAGCAAACGTACATTAATTTTTTTAAACGCTACAGAGTTTACGATATCCAACAATTCTTCAAACCGCTTGTGATAAAGTCTAAAAATATAATCAAGAAACTCAGGGTACTCTTTAATAAATGCTGAAACTTTATCCATTGGGAGCAATAATAACTCTGCCTCCTCCTCTACTTCAGCCTTTACTTTACTTTTCTCATTGTGAATACTTCCTAAAAAAGACATTACACAACTTTCTCCAGCACGAATATAGTAGAGTAAAATTTCTCTTCCATCTTCTTCCATTTTAGAAACTTTCAACACCCCTTTTGTGACAATTGGTATCGATTTAATATATGCATTTTCGTGTAAAACTACATCTCCTGAGTTATACGATTTAACAGAGCAAAAAGGTCTTATTTTTTCAAAAAATTGAGCAGGTGAAATCATTGTTTGTTGAGTGTTTGAACTATTCATGCGCCGTAAATTGATCTACTGAATAAAATTACACAAATAAACTGAGAACTAACTGTAGCTAATAATTTGTATTTAACTTTGTCGAATTAAATCTTGAATACAAGAAATAAGTTAGTGTTATGTCAAAAATTAGAATTACCAAGCAGTTCAACTTTGAAACAGGACATGCGTTGTATGGGTATGATGGGAAATGCAAAAATATTCATGGCCACAGCTACAAGCTAAATGTTACAGTGTTGGGAACACCAATTACAGATTCAAACAATGTAAAGTATGGAATGGTAATCGATTTTACTGACCTGAAAAAAATTGTAAAAGAAGAGATAGTTGATGTTTTTGACCATGCAACAGTTTTTAATAAAAACACTCCTCACATTGAGCTTGCAAAAGAGTTAAAAGAAAGAGGTCACTTAGTCATATTGGTAGATTATCAGCCCACCAGTGAAAATATGGTGTTGGATTTTGTAGAAAAGATAAAAGCTAGGTTGCCAAAAAGCATTGAATTGTACTCATTAAGGTTGCAAGAGACAGAATCATCTTATGCAGAGTGGTGTGCTGAAGATAACAGAAGTATATAAGTGTAACTTTTTGATTTTCAGAAGGTTTACTATGTATCATGTTTTATAGAAAACATAAAAATTGCAAAAAACAGAATCATCTTATACAGTTTGTAATCAGAAGTGACACATAGTTAGATGTAACACTTTGATTTTCAATAGGTATACTATATATCATGTTTTATAGAAAACATAAAAATTGCAAAAAAAAAACAAAATCATCTTAAGCAAAGTTGTATTCATAAGCCCAAAAAACAGTTAGACGTAACGCTTTGATTTTCAACAGGTATACTATATATCATGTTTTATAGAAAACATAAAAATTGCAAAAAAAAAAAACAAAATCATCTTAAGCAAAGTTGTAATCATAAGCCCAAAAAACAGTTAGACGTAACGCTTTGATTTCCAATAGGTATACTATATATCATGTTTTATAGAAAACATAAAAAAAGGCTGTTACATTTATTTGCAACAACCTTAACAATACTACTTTACTCTTTATTTACCAGAACGCTTTCTATCAACTTCTTTCAATAAGATTTTACGAATTCGTAAGTTTTTAGGGGTAACTTCAACATACTCATCAGATTGGATATATTCTAGGCATTCTTCTAAAGAAAAAACTTTAGGAGGTGCCAGTCTAACTTTGTCATCTGAGCCAGAGGCGCGCATATTTGTTAACTTTTTCGTTTTTGTAACATTTACGCATAAATCACCGGCTCTTGAGTTTTCTCCAATAACTTGACCTTCATAGATGTCTTCATTTGGGAAAATGAAAAATTTCCCTCTATCTTGAAGATTATTCATTGAGAAAGGTATTGAAGAACCCAATTCCAATGAAATCAATGAACCATTTTGTCTACCTGGAATTTCACCTTTATACGGTTGATATTCCAAGAAACGATGTGTCATAATAGCTTCACCGGCAGTTTGTGTTAGTAAATAGTTTCTCAAACCAATAATACCGCGAGAAGGAATTTGAAATTGGATAATCATACGAGCACCTTTTGGTTCCATATTAACCATTTCGCCTTTACGCTTTGTTACTGCTTCTACAGCTGTCCCTGAAAATTCTTCTGGTATATCAATTGTCAACTCTTCAACTGGTTCACATTTCACACCATTTACTTCTTTGATAATAACTTGTGGTTGACCAACCTGCAACTCGTATCCTTCACGACGCATAGTTTCTATCAATACAGACAAGTGCAAAACACCACGACCAAAAACAATCCATTTATCTGCTTTGTCTGTATCTTTTACGCGCATAGCCAAATTCTTTTCCAGCTCTTTTTGCAAGCGTTCTTGAATATGGCGAGAAGTAACAAATTTTCCTTCTTTTCCAAAAAACGGTGAATCATTAATCGAGAAAAGCATTGACATTGTAGGCTCATCCAATTCAATTGTTGGTAGCGGTTGAGGATTTTCAAAATCACATATACAATCACCAATTTCAAATCCTTCTACACCTGTAATTGCACAAATATCTCCTGCTTGAACATCTGTTACTTTTTTTCTTTCTAAGCCTTCAAATACAAAAATTTCTTTGATTCTATGCTTTTCTTGAGAACCATCTCGTTTAGCCAATACAATTTGTTGACCTTCTTTAATGCCGCCTCTATTTAAACGTCCAATAGCGATTCGACCAACATACGTTGAGTAATCCAATGACGTTATTAACATTTGTGTATTTCCCTCTTCAATTTTACGTGGTGGGAAATAATTTAATATTTCATCTAAAAGTGGTGCTATAGATGTTGTAGGGCTTTTCCAATCTGTAGACATCCACCCGTTTTTTGCTGATCCATAGATTGTAGGGAATTCCAATTGATCTTCATTTGCGTCTAATTCAAACATCAAATCAAAAACTTTTTCATGTACTTCATCTGGAGTACAATTTTCTTTATCAACTTTATTTATTACTAGTAAAGGTTTGATTCCCATTGATAAAGCCTTACCAAGTACAAATCGAGTTTGAGGCATAGGACCTTCAAAGGCATCAACCAATAAACAAACTCCATCAGCCATGTTCAGCACTCGTTCTACCTCACCTCCAAAGTCGGCGTGCCCCGGTGTGTCGATGATATTAATTTTTGTACCTTTATATGAAACAGATACGTTTTTAGATACAATTGTTATTCCACGTTCACGCTCCAAATCATTGTTGTCCATTATTAACTCGCCTGTAGGTCTATCGCGCTCATTGATTACCATTCCAGCTTCAATCATTTTGTCTACCAAAGTAGTTTTGCCATGGTCAACGTGTGCAATAATTGCAATATTTCTAATTTCCATTTTTTTAATTCTCGTTTAAATCAAAAATGGGGTAATTTCCCCATTTTCGTTATCATTATTTTATTAATAGTTTTTCATTTCGTTTGATGAAGAAAATCTTCTTTTACTAGAAAAACGGTCTCCACTCTTGTTTTCTTTTTTATTAGAAGAAAAACCACCTCTGCCTTGTTTGTCACTTTTTCCAGAAAAACTTCCACGTGAACCAAATTTGTTATCACGCTCTCTTTTCCCTTCATATCTACCACCTTCTTTGCGATCTTTCTTTTGGGTGATTTCAACTGAGACTGTATGTCCTTCATAATCCGAACCATTCACTTTTGAGAGAATAAGCCCTTCATCTGAGCGATCTGCCTCAAAGAATGAGAAGTTTGGCATAACATCAATTTTGCCTATACTTCCTGAACGTAAACCAGAATTATCACAAATCACGCGTAGCAAACCACCAGGATTTAAACCATCACGTTTACCAAGACTTACGAAGAAGCGCGTTCTGTCTGAATCTCTTGAATTACGATCACTTCTTTCGTTACGATCACGTTTTCCAAATCGATCATCTTTCCCTCCTCTTTCGCGTTCAGAACGTTCACCTTTTGAAGAAACATTTAAATCTCCTGCACGATCATAGTATTCAATAAAACGATTGAATTCAGCAGAAATAAATTTCTTGATCAACTCTTCTTTCGACATTTCTTCGAAATCAGACATTATGCTAGCAATAAACGGCGCAATATCTTTCTCCTTTACTTCTGTCTCTTTTACTCTTGAAATCAGTTTATTCAATTGAATACCACAAATTTCTTTAGCAGATGGAATCATAGCAGCTGTAAAAGTCATGCGGATTTGTCTTTCAATCGCTTTGATCTTAAACATTTCACGTGTGTTAATCAACACCAATGACTTCCCTACTTTTCCTGCACGTGCAGTTCTACCAGAACGGTGAGTGTAATTTTCAATATCATCGGGTAAATTGTAATTAATAACATGAGTAATATCATCCACATCTATTCCTCTCGCAGCCACATCTGTTGCTACCAAAAGTTGAATTGAACGCTCACGAAAACGCTCCATTACACGATCTCTCATTGCTTGAGATAAATCTCCGTGTAAAGGCTCTGCATTGTAGCCGTCTTTGCTCAACTTTTCTGCAACAGTTGCTGTTTCATTACGTGTACGGCAAAATACAAGACCAAATATTGAAGGATTTGAATCAATCAAACGCTTCAATGCATCATAACGGTCTTTTTCTTTTACACAATAATAGATGTGCTCAATATTTTCGTTGCTCTGGTTTTTATGTCCTATTGATACTTCTAATGGATCTGTCATGTAATTTTTGGCAATTGCAGCTACCTCTTTAGGCATTGTTGCAGAAAAAAGCCAAACATTTTTTGTTTCTGGTGTAGCATCCAGAATTGCATCTATATCTTCTTTGAATCCCATATTAAGCATTTCATCTGCTTCGTCAAGAATTACTGTGTCTACTGTTTTCAAATTCACCGCTCGGCGATTGATTAAATCAACCAAACGTCCCGGTGTTGCAACAACTACCGTAGCACCACGCTTAATTTCTGAAATTTGTCTGCGAATATCTGTTCCACCATAAACGGAAACAATACGAATATTGCGATCAAATTCAGCAAATTCTTCCAAGTCTTTCGAAATTTGCAAGCAAAGTTCTCTGGTTGGAGCAATGATTAAACCTTGTGTTTCTGTAGGGCGATCAGTGATTTTATGAATCAATGGCAGACCGAATGCTGCTGTTTTCCCTGTTCCTGTTTGAGCGAGACCGACAAAATCGCTCTTTGATTTAAGTAGGTGCGGTATAGCACCTTTTTGGATCGGAGTTGGTTCTGCAAAACCCATTTTCTCTATCGACTGCAGAACCTCAACTCGTAATCCGAGTTCCTGAAATGTCATATAAAAAATCTAAAATTGGGTGCAAAGGTACGTCATTCATCTGAATACTACACTATCTAAATGCAATTTTCTCAAAATTTCAAGATTTTATGGTTTATTAATACGAGATAAAATGCATTGAATAGATGTGGAATTTATTGAATTCTATTTCATTTTTTGTGATTTAAAACATTTGATTTCTATTTTTGCTTACTTTACTCTCAAAACTATGAAGTTATTCTCGTTCGTTATTTTAGCATTCCTTGCTACTTCATGTATCAATATAAAAAACTCAGACCTAAGCGTATTACAAGATAAAAGTGCTTGTGAAAGTTCAACAAGTATGTTGAATTTAAAATTGGTAAAACCAAGGCCATTAAATAAAATCAACATAGACTCGACCTTGCAAAATAGATTGTCTTTTCAATCCTTAAACACTGCAAATGCTATTGGTTTAATTGAATATCTAACAAGCTATATCGAGGTGAGTAAAGAATATCAAAAATCAAAAAGTTTGGAAAAAAGGATTGAACAAATTGAGTTGTTACAAGATATTCATCAACGAATTAACATTGCCTCTTTAGAAATTTCTGCAATTGCAGGTGAAATGGATTGCGAAGAAGAACGTACTGACCAATTTGCTCAATATTTAAAAAACAAAGAAGATAATACTGAAAAAAACTTAATCATAGGTTCTATCATTGTTGGATCTGCAGGCGCAATAACGGCAGAAGTGCTTGCTGATAACGCAAACAAAGAAGGCGTGGCAGAGGCCGTTGCTATTGGCACAAGCGTACTTGAAGCAACATTTGGTGTGCTAATGCTTGTAAATAAAAGAAAAATCACATTCAATCATCAACGTAATGCATTATCTGATATTTGGAATGCACCAGATACCTCTACCTTCTTCCCTCCATCTATTTGGTATTACCTAAATTTTGAAGACTCAACACATTTTCCTAAATCTCGCAGAAAATTGTTGGCTGAAAAATGGGTGAAATTTGGACAAGTGAATAAAGGTAAAAAAAACAAGGTTGATGCAGAAGCATACGAATTATACTTCGGAAAAGGTGGCAAATACAGATCTGAAGAACTTAAAAACAGGTCGGATATGCTTGATCAAGTTGAAGCGTATATAACTCTTATGAAGCAGGATTTAAACATCTTATTGATTGAAATCGAAGGGTTGAAAAACATTATCGATTAGTGCAATAAGTTCACATGGTCATGGTATAGAAAATGATCATCTTCATTCTTCTCTTTCACTTCAATTTTCCAGATATACTGTCCTTCTTTACACAATTTACCTAAATAGGTTCCGTCCCATCCTACCAATGGATTATGAGATTCAAATATCAACTCTCCCCAGCGATCAAAAATGTTAAATGAATAATTTTGATAATCGTATGCCGTATTTAAAATAGGCACAAAAGCATTATTGAATTCATCACCATCGGGTGTAAAAGTGTTTGGAACATATAAAATCAACTCTTCTGCTACAACAACATACTTCGTTATAGAATCAATACAAACACCATTTTGCACAACTAATGTAATTGGAAAGGTAGCAGGAGATTCTGGAAAAGTATGATCAGGATTAAATAAGCTACTGGTAAACCCATCTCCAAAATTCCAAGAGTACGTTAATGCATCTGTTGAATTGTTATCAGTGGTAACTGAAGGATTTTCAATAGTTACGTTTGTAGGATTAACATCGAAATCTGCATTTGGAGTGACCATTACAGTTACACTTACCTCATCCGTTGATATACAGCCCAAAGCATCGGTAGTGGTTACAGTATATAAATAAATTCCATCACTTAAATTGGACAAAGTCGGATTCGAAATGAATGGATCTGACAACTCGGTAATAGGCGTCCAAGAGTATGTGTTTCCAGAAACTGGAGCTGTCCCAATAGAATTTCCGCTTATACCTTCGCAATAAATCAAATCAATTCCTGCATTTGATAGCGGTGGATTTTGAACAGTAATTGTGAAAATCATTGCAGGTCCAACACAACCATTTAACGTTGGAACTACACTAATAGTTGATGTGCCAGATGCTATTGCATTAAAAGTAGAAATGTTTCCAGTTCCGTTGAAACTGCTTTGAACTAGTACTTTTTATTTCACTTCTTCATAATCTACATCTGTAATATCACCTTTTGGTTTTGATTTTGAGATTGTGACTTTTCCAAAATTTTTCAGTTTAGTGTTTCGTTCTTTCACAAAATCTTTTTCTCGTTGAATATCCGCACGTTCTTGATCTAGACTTCGTTTAGCTATCATTACTCTTCCTAAAAAGCGCAACAAAACCAACACACCAATGATGATGAGTATTGTTTTAAACAATCCTGTAATACTAGCTTCAACAATCATTTTATTACTTTGATAAATGCATATTACGTTCAGCATATATTTTCATAAAGAATGGATCTTTCAAATCTTTGATAAAACGAATTGCTTCACCAGTTGATTTCATTTCTGGACCTAATTCTTTTTTTACTTCCGGAAATTTTGAATAAGAGAAAACCGGAATTTTAATAGCATATCCTTCTTTCTTTGGATTAAAAGTAAAATCTTTCACTTTATTTTCTCCAAGCATAATCTTAGCAGCATAATTTACATACGGCTCATCGTATGCTTTAGCAATGAAAGGAACCGTTCTGGATGCACGTGGGTTTGCCTCAATCACATACACTTTGTCATCTTTTATTGCAAATTGGATATTGATTAAACCAACCGTCTTTAATTCAACAGCTATTTTCTTTGTAATATCAATAATCTGTTGCATTACAAAGTCGCCTAAATTGTATGGCGGAAGAACGGCATACGAATCACCTGAGTGAATACCTGCCGGTTCTATATGTTGCATTACTCCAATTATATACACATCCTTTCCATCACATATTGCATCAGCTTCAGCTTCAATTGCGCCTCCTAAAAAGTGATCTAATAAAATTTGGTTACTTCCCATTTCGTTGATGATATCCACAACATGGTGTTCCAATTCTTCTTTGTTAATAACAATTTTCATTTTTTGTCCGCCCAACACATACGAAGGTCTAACCAACAAGGGGAAACCTAAATCGTTTGACAATTCAATTGCCTGTTCGGCACTTTCAACTACTCCATATTTTGGAAAAGGGATATTGTTAGCTTCCAGTAATTTAGAGAATCTACCTCTATCTTCAGCTAAGTCAAGAGCTTCAAAGCTGGTTCCAAGTATTTTGATTCCGTATCGCTCTAATTTTTCTGCCAATTTCAATGCGGTCTGACCACCAAGTTGTACAATTACACCTTCCGGTTTTTCATGCTGAATGATGTCGTAAATGTGTTCCCAAAAAACAGGTTCAAAATACAACTTATCAGCTGTATCAAAATCTGTAGAGACCGTTTCCGGATTACAATTGATCATGATGGTTTCATATCCGCATTCTTTTGCAGCTAAAACACCATGCACGCAAGAGTAATCAAATTCAATACCTTGACCAATGCGGTTTGGACCTGAACCAAGGATTACAACTTTCTTTCTTGCAGTTACTTCACTTTCATTTTCGTATTCAAATGTAGAATAGTAATACGGAGTTTGAGCTTCAAACTCAGCTGCACAAGTATCTACTAATTTATAAACACGGTTGATTCCAAATTCAGAACGTTTGTTTCTTACTTCAGATTCCAAGCAGCGTAAAAGATGAGCGATTTGTCTATCTGCATACCCCTTTTGCTTCGCTTCAAACATCAGCTCTTTTGGGATATTACCTAAGTGGAATTTTTCGATTTTACGTTCAAGTTTAATCAAATCTTCAATTTGCTTTAAAAACCATGTATCTATTTTCGTTTTATCAAAAATTGTCTTAAACGGAATTCCTAATTTTATGGCATCGTAAACGTGAAAAATACGATTCCAACTTGGGTTTTCTAATGAATGAAGAATTTGATTTTGGTTGGTCAACTCTTTTCCATCTGCTCCCAGTCCATTTCTATTAATTTCAAGCGATTGACATGCTTTTTGAAGGGCCTCTTGGAAAGAACGACCAATTCCCATCACTTCCCCTACCGACTTCATTTGCAAGCCCAATTCTCTTTTTGCACCTGGGAATTTATTAAAGTTCCATCTCGGAATTTTCACAATTACATAATCCAAAGTAGGTTCAAAAAGAGCAGATGTGGTTTTAGTAATTTGGTTCTTCAACTCATCAAGGTGGTAACCGATAGCAAGCTTAGATGCAATTTTTGCAATTGGATAACCGGTTGCTTTAGAAGCCAAGGCTGAAGAGCGCGAAACACGTGGGTTGATTTCAATTGCAATGATATCTTCTTTTTCATCGGGCGAAACCGCAAACTGCACATTACATCCACCGGCAAAATTACCAATAGAACGCATCATTTTTATTGCCATGTCACGCATACGTTGAAATGTTGTGTCAGACAAGGTCATTGCAGGAGCTACAGTAATTGAATCTCCGGTATGTATTCCCATTGGGTCAAAATTCTCAATAGAACAAATGATTACAACATTGTCATTTGAATCTCTTAATAGCTCCAACTCATACTCTTTCCATCCTAACAATGCTTTATCAATCATTACCTCATGAATTGGTGATAACTGCAATCCACGCTCTAATAAACCATCAAAATCAGTTGGGTCATACACGATAGAAGCACCAGAACCACCCAAGGTATAAGAAGGTCTAATACACAGAGGAAACCCAAAATCTTGAGCTATTTCTTTTCCTTCCAAAAAAGATTTTGCGGTAGCTTGAGGAGCCATAGAAACTCCAATTTCAAGCATCAAATCACGAAACGCTTCACGGTTTTCGGTTACCTCAATTGCTTGAATATCAACACCAATCATACGCACGCCGTATTCCTCCCAAATCCCCATTTCTGAACATTGAATTGCCAGGTTAAGTGCTGTTTGTCCTCCCATAGTTGGTAGAACTGCATCAATTTTATGGTTTTTCAATATCTCAATAATGCTTTCAGGCTCTAGAGGTTTTAAGTAAACATTATCAGCCACTACTTTATCTGTCATGATGGTAGCAGGATTTGAATTGATCAATGTTACTTCAATTCCTTCTTCACGAAGTGAACGGGCTGATTGTGAACCTGAATAGTCAAATTCACAAGCTTGCCCTATTACAATAGGACCTGAACCGATAATTAATACGGATTTAATGGAAGTGTCTTTTGGCATTATGCGCTGTTTATGAGTTCAATTTGTATATTTTTCTTTGCAACATGGTAAATGGCTCTACCTATACTACAAATTGAATGCAAATTTAATAATGAAAAATGAGATTTTCATTTTTTCTAATGCTTGATTTTTTATAGAGTTATCAACAGTAGTAAAACATGGACTTTTCATTGGTGAAATCAGAAAATAAAAATTACTTTTACAAACAAAACAAATTCATGAAGCTGGTATTAAATCAACATCAGATAGCACAAAAGATTACACGAATTTCACACGAAATACTAGAAGACACCTATGGCGTTTCAGAATTATATATTGGTGGAATAGTAGGAAATGGTGAAATTTTTGCTCAACAAATTTGTGAAATCATTCAAAAGAATAGTTCTCAAAAAGTAAGCTATTTCAAAATTGATTTAGATAAAGAAAAACCATTAGAAAGAGAAATTAAATTTACTATAGACTCAGAATCTTTCGTAGGGAAAACAATTATTTTAGTAGATGATGTGATTAATTCTGGGAAAACGATGCAATATGCGGTAATGAAGGTTTTAGAAAAGCCTGTACACAGCTTAAAAACAGTAGCATTGGTAGATCGAACACATAGGCGTTTTCCTATTAAATGCAATTTTGTGGGTCTAACCTTAAGTACAACTTTAGGTGAACGAGTAGATGTAATTCCTTCCAATAATTCGCTAGAAGCATTTCTTATTTAAGCTTTTCATCATGAGTCGTGTTACTGAATCTGAAAGTAATTTCAAAGATCTTGACAAAATGTCAACGCATGAACTGCTTTCAGGAATGAATAAAGAAGATAAAACTGTTCCACTGGCTGTTGAAAAAGAAATACCCAATATCGAAAAGTTGGTTGATGCTTGTGTGACTCGAATGAAACAAGGCGGCAGATTGTTTTATATTGGAGCCGGAACTAGTGGCAGATTGGGAATTGTTGACGCCAGCGAATGTCCGCCTACTTTTGGAATACCTCATGGTATTGTTAACGGAATTATTGCCGGCGGAGATACTGCCATCAGAAAAGCAGTTGAGTTTGCTGAAGACAGCAAAGAACAAGGCTGGAATGATTTATCCATGTATCAATTGACAAAGCAAGATGTTGTGGTCGGAATTGCAGCATCTGGAAGCACTCCTTATGTATTGGGCGCAATTGAAACAGCAAAGAAAAATGATATATTAACTGGTGGAATTTCTTGCAACCCAAATTCAAAACTAAGCTTGCTAGCTGATATTGCTATCACTCCTGTAGTTGGACCTGAGTTTGTAACAGGTAGCACACGGCTAAAAAGTGGTACAGCCCAAAAACTTATCTTAAATATGCTGACTACAACAATTATGATTCGATTGGGATATGTGAAAGGGAATCGGATGGTTGACATGCAGTTGTCTAACAACAAACTGGTAAACCGAGGAACAGAAATGGTAATGCTAGAGACAGGCTTAAACAAAGAACTTGCTGAAAAACTACTCTTAGAACATGGTTCTGTTCGTAATGCAGTAAATTATTATCAGAATTCTATCAAATGACCATACAGACTCAACTTCTTCAATCCGATTTCATTAAACTTACGTTTATTCTGCTTTTCAAACGCTTCTCATTTTTCTTTATCATCCTAGCAAATGTGATTCTGTTTATTTCTGCCTTGGTTGGGTATTTTTTCTACAATCAAGAATCTGCAGTTTTTTTAGCTTTTACGTCACTAATATTTTCGTTCCTTCTCCTATTTTCGGTATACAGAAGTGCTAAGAAACAATATGCCAGCAACCCAAGAATTGGAATGCTCACAAATTATCAATTTTCAGCTACAGGCATTACAATTACCAGAGACAACCAACAGTCTACACTTAAATGGAATGAAGTGATTTCCGTAAAGCGAAGAAACAACTTACTTATGATTTGGCAAACCAAAATCATTGCCCATATTATCACCACTCAATCCATTTCCTCTGAAGAACTAAATACCCTTCGAACATTACTTCATGAGAAAAATATTCCCTGTAAATTTTAATCTGTTATGAATAAACTAAAAGGCGTGCTATTGGTGAGCCTTGGGGCTGTCAGCTATGGTATTCTTGCTACAATTGTAAAATACGCCAGCAATCAAGGGGCACATACTAGCACACTCACTTTTTTTCAAGCATTAGTAGGTGTAGTGGTTTTATTTTTCATGATGAAATTTGATAAAAAAACTGCACAACAAACACTTCTTCCTAAATCTAAACTTCGTTTGATGCTTTATGGAACTTCCATTGGGTTTACCAGTTGTTTTTATTATTTATCCATTCAATATTTATCCGTTTCCATAGGAATTATCCTACTCATGCAATCTATATGGATGAGTGTGGTTTGGGAAATGATTCAGGAACGAAAATGGGCACATTGGACAAAAATATTGGGCTCTTTTGTGGTTATTTTAGGTACGCTTTTTACAACCAATATCTTTCATCAACAACTTTCTTTGCCTTTGAATGGATTGATTCTTGGTTTGCTTTCTGCACTTTCATATACCATTAGCATTGTGGCTACTAATCAAGTAGAAAAACAGGTTTTACCAATCACGCGGAGTTATTATTTGGTTTTTGGCGGGCTTATCGTTACCATTTTGTTTTGGAACGTTCATATTCTATATCATTTTGACGGCATGGTGTTGCTTAAGTACGGAATAGTGTTGGGCTTGTTTGGCACAATTATTCCCCCTATTATGTTCACCAAAGGAGTACCTATAATTGGCTTGGGACTTGCAGGCATTTTAGCCGTTTTAGAATTGCCCGTTTCTGTTATTTCTGCACAATTTGTATTGGGTGAACAGTTGAATTTGGTACAATGGTTTGGCATTGTTTTGATTATTGGAACTGTTGTGTTTATCAATGGTAAAGGCAGGTGAAAAACCTTCTGAAAACCAGTAAAACACTGGGCTGTAACTAATATCGCGAATTCAGGAACAAACTCAACATTTTACCACCAACAAATCTTTCAAACGCGTGGTATAACGTGGAGAAAGATTCTCTTGCCAGCCGTTTTAGAATTGCCCGTTTCTGTTATTTCTGCACAATTTGTATTGGGTGAACAGTTGAATTTGGCACAATGGTTTGGCATTGTTTTGATTATTGTAACTGTTGTGTTTATTAATGGTAAAAGCAGGTGAAAAACCTTCTGAAAACCAGTAAAACACTGGGCTGTAACTAATATCGCGAATTCAGGTACAAACTCAACATTTTACCACCAACAAATCTTTCAAACGCGTGGTATAACGTGGAGAAAGATTCTCTTGCTTCATCTTCCACATGCGTTTTTGATCTTGAGATGCCAAACGAATAGTATGCTGCCCAAACGATTTGTTCACACTATCCATTGCTTTCATCAAATTTTGATGCTGCAATCTGTTGTTTTCAAAAAACGAAGCTTGATGTTCCATTTCAGGGGTGAAGTTTACTAAAATCACTCCAGCTTTTTTATATTGAAATCCCTCACGAAAAAGCTTACTCAAGCCCATTGTTGCAAATTTTGCTAGTACAAAAGAAGACGAAGTAGCAAATGGAAGCGAAACCACAACAGAATCATGTTGTTGGGGCAAATCCGTTCGAAAGCGATTTGTTTCTAGGAACACCGTTACAGCATTGCATTCACTTTTTTGACTTCTTAATCGTTCTGCTGCATGTACAGTAAAACTAACAACACGCTCATGCAATTCGTTGTATGTCTTGTAATTTCGCTCAAACGTTCTTGTAACAGCAATGCTTTTTTTTGCGGCTACATCTTCTAAAAACAACGAAGAAAATCCTTGCAAATCATGTTTCAACCTAAGTCCCACTACACTCATCAAACTACGAACAGCAGCATCATCCATTTGGATAAAATCCAAAGCATTGTTTACGTTCATTTGCTTAAGTTTGCGCGCATATTGCCTTCCTATACCCCACACATCTTCAATAGCTAACCAATTTAACCCTTTTATTCGTTTTTCATCAGAATCAATGACGTATGCTCCTTGGGTTTGCGTTGGAAATTTTTTGGCTATACGATTTGCTAATTTTGCTAAAGCCTTGGTTGGAGCGATGCCAACACTTATTGGAATTCCAGTGTATTGTCGTACTACTCTACACATTTCTTTTCCTAAATGGTTTAAATCCACGTAATCAAAGCCTTGCAAATCCAAGAACGACTCATCTATACTGTAAATTTCTATATGCTGACAAAAAGTTGAAAGCACAGACATCACTCGAGAACTCATATCTCCATACAATGCAAAGTTTGCTGAAAAAACAGACACTTTATTTTTAATCATAAAGGCTTGCCATTCAAAAGCTACCGCCCCCATCGGAATGCCTAAGGCCTTCGCTTCGTTACTTCTGGCTATTACGCAACCATCGTTATTCGACAGCACACAAATAGGTACTTTTTGTAAATCGGGCCGAAAAACACGTTCACATGAAGCATAAAAATTATTGCAATCAACAAGTGCAAACATTGTTATTTTACAATTTCATTTAATGCATACGTTACTGTTCCCCAAACAAAGAAGTTGCTTTCTTCATCAGGAACAATTTTAGGGTACTTTGGATTTTCGGCATACAAAACCCATTTTCCATTCTCTTTGCGAATTCGCTTCACAGTAAATTCTCCGTCCATATAACAAACACAAATATGACCATCTCTAGCCTTCACGCTTCTGTCAACCACGATGATGCATCGATCAAAAATTCCAACACCGGTCATCGAATCTCCGGAAACCCGCATTAAAAACGTAGAAGAAGGTCGAGGCACCAATAATTTCACTAAATCTATTTGCGCGTCCATAAAATCTCCAGCAGGTGATGGAAACCCAGCCTTAACACTATCAAAAACAGCAAGAGAAACAGAAGCACCTACATCTATTTTCAAAAAACACAAGGTATTCAATTGCGCATTCATATAAAAAGATTAATTATTTGTCAAATATATGATTAATATTTAATCACTATGAATGTTTGCTTGATATTTTATCTACAACATTGACACTTAAATCAATATATCCTGATAAATTTTAATCTTAATGAAAATACTTACGCGCAAATATTCTCATAAAAACATACATTTGAACAATCTTAATCAAACAAGTGAGACAATGGTAAATAAAATTAAATCATTCTATAAATTTCTATCACCAAAATTTCAGAGTTTCCATTTAGAATACAAAGTCACTCCGAAGCCAAGGTATGGACAAGAAACATCTACCCCCCCCATAAAATTTTATTCGAAATAATCAACCAAAACAGAGCTTTATACGAAGAAATTTTAGAATCATTTTTAAACTACACTGAACGATTTCACGAGATTAAAGACTCAAAAGATGAGGTGAATGAAAACAACCCAACATGGAACAATCATTTTCTTCCGGGGCTAGACATCATCAGTATCTACGGTATCATTGCAAAATATAAACCTGCACGATACATTGAAATTGGTTCTGGAAATTCAACCAAAGTAGCACGAAAATCCATCATTGAAAACCATCTGAATACTGAAGTGATTTCAATTGACCCTTTTCCAAGAGCCAACATAGACCATCTAGCAGACAAGGTGATTAGAGAACCATTTGAAAACTTGTCAGACAACACTTTTATTATTGAGTCATTAAATGAAAACGATGTATTATTTATTGACAATTCTCATCGTGTGTTTCCTAATTCGGATGCCATGATTTGTTTTTTAGAACTGCTCCCGTTTCTAAAGAAAGGAGTTATTGTACATATTCATGATATCTACCTCCCCTTTGATTATCCACAATTTATGTGTGATAGATTTTACAACGAACAGTATATGCTTGCAGCATTTATTTTAGCAAATCCTGAAAAATTCAAAACAATATTACCTAATTACTTTATCAGTGAAGATGAGCAACTATCGCAAGTTATTTCACCAATCTGGAATCATAAAAACTTAAGCAATGTAGAGAAGCATGGTGGTTCATATTGGATACAGATAAATTAACAATGCCATTCGATGTGTTTATACTTGACTGAGGTGTATTCTCTTCATTCAGAAACATCCTAAAATAAAGGATGAACGTAATATTGCGTTTTTGCTTTATTGCGTTTTTTTTTGAAAAGTGTCTTTTTAAAATGAATATTATTACTTTTGACTGATTTATCACGTTTGATTAAAGTCAATCAACCAACAACTGCTTTAAACATTCAAAATAATTAGTATATATTACACAATTGTATGGAATACAATACCACAAGACCCAAATTGTTACTTCCCGAATACGGTAGAAACGTTCAAGAAATGATAACTCACGCTATCACAATTGAAAACAAAGAAGAACGAAACAAAGCTGCTAAAGCAATTATTGAAGTAATGGGGCAACTTAATCCGCATTTAAGAGATGTTGATGATTTTCGCCACAAATTGTGGACTCATTTATTCATCATGTCTGACTTTAAATTGGATGTTGACTCACCTTACGAAATTCCTAAACAAGAAACGTTGTTGAGTAAGCCACAACAAATGACGTATCCAAAAGGACGAATAAAATACGGTCATTACGGGAAATATACGCAAGAAATATTACGAGATTCGGTAAACATTGTAAACAATGATGAGCGTGAATATTTGAAAAAATCCATGTCTAACTTTATGAAAAAGCAATACTTGGCATACAACAATGATGCTGTTGAAAATCATGTAATTGCGAACCAACTCAAAGATTTATCTCAAGGTACACTGATTTTAGAAAATCCGGACGAGTTGATGAATACCAATCTCATCTTGAAATCGTTTGGAATAAACTCAAACAAACGAAACAATAAAAAGAATCAGAAAAATTTTAAAAAGAAAAACAACAACAACCAAAACCGCAATAAAAACTAAGCTATGTCTTCTTTTGAAATACGAGGTGGAAAAAAATTAAAGGGTGAATTGACTGTGCAAGGGGCAAAAAATGAAGCCTTACAAGTGCTATGTGCTCCACTTTTAACTGCTGAAAAAGTAACTATTTCCAATATTCCTGATATTGTAGATGTAAACAAGCTAATAGATTTGTTGCAGACAATGGGAGTGAAAATTGAGAAGGTAGAGCGAGGAACGTATATTTTTCAAGCCAAAGAACTGGATTTGGCTTACCTAGAAACAGAAGATTTCAAAAAAAGAGCCGGGTCACTGCGCGGTTCAATCATGATTGTCGGGCCTCTTTTGGCTCGTTTTGGCAAAGGATTTATCCCAAAACCAGGGGGTGACAAAATTGGAAGAAGGAGGTTGGATACCCATTTTGAAGGATTCACCTTGTTGGGTGCTAAATTTAACTACGATGCAGGTGAGCACTTTTATTCCATCGAAGCAAAAAAACTTAAAGGAACATACATACACTTAGATGAAGCTTCTGTAACAGGTACTGCAAATATCATTATGGCAGCAGTTATGGCTGAAGGGATAACAACGTTTTACAATGCTGCTTGTGAACCATATATCCAACAATTGTGTAAAATGTTGAATTCAATGGGGGCTAAAATCAACGGCATTGGGTCAAACCTCTTAACTATCGAAGGGGTAAAACAACTTGGAGGCTGTTTTCATCGTATTTTACCTGATATGATTGAAGTAGGCTCATTTATCGGGCTTGCTGCTATGACGCAATCCGAAATCACAATAAAAGACGTAAGTTGGGATGATTTAGGAGTTATACCAAACACGTTTAAACGTTTGGGGATAAAGTTAGAGCGCCGTGGTGATGATATTTATGTTCCAGAGCAAAACTTATATGAAATAGATACGTTTATTGATGGGTCTATTTTAACTATCTATGATGCGCCTTGGCCTGGTTTTACTCCAGATTTACTCTCCATTATCTTGGTGGTTGCCACACAAGCAAAGGGAAGCGTCTTGATTCACCAAAAAATGTTTGAAAGTCGTTTGTTCTTTACCGATAAACTTATTGATATGGGGGCTCAAATTATTTTATGCGATCCTCATCGAGCAACTGTAATTGGTTTAGCAAGACAACATCAGTTACGTGGCATACAAATGACTTCTCCAGATATTCGCGCCGGTGTTTCCTTGTTAATTGCTGCGCTTTCTGCAGAAGGTAAAAGCGTGATTCACAATATAGAACAAATTGATAGGGGGTATCAAGATATCGATATTCGATTGAGAAATATTGGAGCTGATATTCGCCGAATTAGTTAAACATTGTTTGCATGAAAAACTCGGGATACATCTTTATAGGCTTATTGATTGCAGCAGTTGGATTGGTTTCTTTCAATCAATCGAATACTCCACCTCTTATTGGCTCATCAGCTCCTGAGATAGAACTGGTGAATCCTAGTGGAAAAACAATCAAATTATCTTCTTTAAAAGGCAAAGTAGTTTTGATTGACTTTTGGGCTTCTTGGTGTGGACCATGTAGAAAAGAAAACCCAAATGTTGTGGAAGCTTATAAAAAGTATAAGAAGACAAAATTTAAAAACGGAAAGGGGTTTGAAGTATTTTCCGTTTCCTTGGATAGAGATGAAAACCAATGGAAAACAGCCATAAAAGCTGACGGATTGGTATGGTCAAACCACGTATGGGATAAAGGAAATGTTGCCGGAAATGCATACGGCGTTCAATTTATCCCCAGTGCTTTTTTGATTGATGGAAAAGGTATTGTTGTTGCAAGTGGTCAGTCTTTACGCGGACTTGGATTGCATGTTGAATTGGATAAGTTA
>JBDHXR010000051.1:0-19373 GCA_039810825.1 Fluviicola sp. | reverse complement strand
CTAATAATGCTCCGGGTGTGCCACTTGTACCATCATAAATTCTAATTGGTACCTGCTTGGTTGGTGTAGCTGTATAGGCTCTACCAAACGCAATCCAAACATTGTTTAATATGGTGTTTGGAGAAGCTGAGGCATCAAAATACATTGCTTTTTGCTTGTCTAAATAAACGTTCATCCCGTTAATCCAACCATCGGCACCTACAGTAGCACCGGTATAATAATTTGTGCCCGTCCAACCACCAGGAACAGGCAAGTTTATTTTTTGACAAACTGGCGCAGCACCTACAGTAATGTATGCTGTTTTTGTTTCAACATCATTTCCGTTTGCATTGGTTGCAGTTAGTGTTACGGTATAAGTACCCGGTGTATTGTATGTAATTGAAGGAGGATTTTGTCCATTGAAACTTGCAGGTGTACCTCCGGTAAACGACCAATTCCAACTTGTAGGATTATAGGTACATAAATTTGTGAAAACTACAGAACCACCTGCACTAATGGATGTAAAATTCGCACTAAAATCTGCAACCGGTGGATTGTTTAATGTAGCTGCAACACAAGACATCGCAGCATTGGCGTCAATTCTTCCACTTCCTAATTTTCCAATGTAACTTGGGTTTTGAGCATCTATATTTGCTGCAGTAGATATCAAACAATTGATGATATCTGAATTTGGCATAGAAGGATTTAGTGACTTCATTAATCCAACCAACCCGGCAACCATTGGAGAAGCCATTGAAGTACCGGATTTATTTCCATAAGTGTTCCCTACAGTAGTACTGTAAATATTATTTCCCGGTGCAGAAATATCAACCCAAGTTCCATAATTTGAGAAACTTGCTTTTGTATTAGAACTGGTTGTTGCAGAAACAGAAATTACGTTATTTAATCCTGCTGGATAGAAAACATCTTCAACATTGTCATTTCCAGCAGCCGCAATCAAAATACACCCTTGAGACCAAGCATAATTCACAACATTCTGAGCAGTTGTTCCTCCGCCCGGGCCGCCCCAGCTCATATTAATTACGTTTGCACCTGTTGCAGCAGCGTAAACAATTCCATCATAGCCATTGGTAACGGAAGAGCTAGAATTTGTTGATTTTACACACATCAATTTACAGCTAAAGCCAATTGAAGCTACTCCTGTAGCATTGTTTGAACGAGCAGATGCAATCCCTGCAACATGCGTACCATGTCCATATGCAGAAGTAGGTGGATTTGGGTTATTGTCATTGTCTGCAACATCAAACCCATTAATATCATCAACATATCCGTTGTTGTCATCGTCAATACCATTTCCAGCAATTTCACCAGAATTTACCCATAAGTTTGGAGCCAAATCACTGTGAGTTCGTTCAATTGCATCATCAACAATAGCAATAACGATGTTGCTACCCGATGAAAAATAATTCCATGCAGCAGGTGCATTTATGTTTGTTAAAGCCCATTGAGAACCATAAGACGGATCATTTGGCGTTAATAAGTGTTTGTTTAGGGGCACTTTTTCAGCATATTCAACTCCTTTTATTTGAGATAATTCTTTGATAAACGCTTCAACATTGTTTATTTGATTAAATTCAACCAAGAATGTTCGTTGCAAAATGGGTGAATTTTTAGCTGCAAAAAATGGTTTTGATAAATTAGAAATTCCATATTTCGAAGCTAGATTGCTTAGACTAGGAATAGCATCAATAGGAAGTTTATGTGGATTTTCATCTAAACTAAGATTGATTCGAGCTTCATTGGTCATTTTAAACCAAATTTTTCCATCTTGATAATCACGAAATGCAGTTTGAGCAAAGATTCCAAAAGGAATAAGTAAAAATAGAGTTAGTATATTTTTCATAACTAATTAGTTTTCAGAATGACCAATTTATTAATATTATTCAAGATTACAAATATCTCTCAAAATATTTCTCGCTAACACGTAATAATTTCGTTTACTTTTGTTGTTGAAAACATCATACTGTAATGCCTATTATTGGTAAACTATTAAAAAAAACAACTGCCCTTTCTGTTCGGATTTCGAAATTGAAACGCAATTTTCGTGGAGACCAAGCAAAGGTTCTTAAAAAATTATTAAAAACAGCTGAATTTACTCAATTTGGAATACACTATGATTTTTCAAAGATGCTGTTTAGCAAGAATTTTTTAAAAGAATTTCAAGATAAGGTCCCGATTCGAGATTACAACCTATTTTATCAAACGTGGCTTCACCGATGCTTAGATGATGAAAAGAATGTGATTTGGCCTGGGAAAATAAAATACTTTGCCCTTTCTTCTGGTACTACAGGCTCTCCCAGCAAACGAATTCCGGTTACAAAAAACATGATTCGATCTTTTCAACGAAACACGATTAAACAATTTAGTGCTACCTCGCAATTGGATTTATCGGATGGCTTTTATCAAAAATCATTTTTAGCAGTTGGTGGCTCATCCAAACCAGAAAAAAAGGGGAAACACTTTGAGGGTGATTTGTCGGGTATCCTGAAAAAACACACCTCCATTGTAATGCTCCCTTTAACCAAACCAGATCCTGAGACCGCATCCATCAAAGATTGGAATGAAAAAATTGAGCGCATGGTCGAGAAAGCCAAAAACTGGGATATTAGCACCATTGCCGGTAACCCAACTTGGTTTGTAATGTTGATGGAAAGAATTGTAAAACACTATCAAGTCAACACCATACATGATATTTGGCCAAATTTGCAATTATGTGTTTATGGCGGAGTTTACTTTGAGCCATACAAGAAACGCTTTGAAAAGGTTTGTGGGAAAAAAGTGCACCTTCTTAACACCTATTTAGCTTCTGAAGGGTATATCGCATATCAATTTAGAGAAGGCGACTTTGGTATGCAGATGTTGTTAAATTCAGGAATATTTTTTGAATTTGTCCCTTTTAATCGAGACAATTTTGATGAAAATGGAGTCGTAAAACCCACTGCAAAGGCTCTTACAATAAACGAAGTACAAGAAAATGAAGATTATGCACTTGTTCTTTCTACAAACGCTGGCTTGTGGCGCTATTTGATTGGTGACTTGATTCAATTTACAGATATCGAACATGCTGAAATAAAAATCAGTGGTAGGATTCGTCAATATTTAAGTTTGGTTGGAGAACACTTGTCGCTCGATAACATTCATCAAGCTGTGTTAAACGCATGCAATGAGTTAAATTACTCTGTAACTGAATTTTGCTTGTACCCATTGGCTGAGGAACAACAACATTGTTGGTATTTTGGAATGGATGAGGCTGTAGATGTTCATCAATTAATGCAGAAGGTTGACCAATTCCTATCACAGTTAAATGATGATTATGCCTCGTTGAGAAGCTACAATACTCTGAAAGAACCTAAGGTTTTTAAGATTCCTTCTTCGATGTTCTATAAATTCATGGAAGAAAAAGGAAAGCTGGGTTCGCAAAATAAGTTTCCGAGAGTGATGAATGAACATCAAGCGCAAGAGTGGAAAATTTTTCTTAACAACCAATAGAACTTTGCCTTTTTAAACTCACATTAAACAATACTCCAAACACAAGAACATATATAAAATATCTATGTATTAAGGTCGTTTCAGAACAAATGATTGATGAATTTTTTACTACTCTTTTTGGCTGATTTTATTCATTTTTGACTTTACCAAAGCATTTGCAATCAGTATGAGTACAATAAGAACAGCCCCGATGTAAAAGTTTCCACTAAGCACTTTATTCTCATGCAAAATAGGTATGGCAAGTAATATGGTATAAACCGGTTCTAAATTGATGCTTAAAGAAACGGTATACGCTCCAAGCTTTTTAAGAACTTCAATCGTAGCAATAAAAGCAAAAGCAGTACATAAAACCCCTAAAAAAAGCAACCACGAAAAATCTGACAGAGTCATCGTAAACAACTGTTCATTAAACCTTCCTATCGACAACAACACCAAACTTAGAAAGACCAATCCAGTTCCCATTTCATGTAGTGTAATAGTAGATGCTGGAGTATATTCAGCTAATTTAGCGTTAAAAACAGAAAAAAGTGCTGCAAATAAAGCGGCAAGCAACCCAATTGTTAAAGCTAAGTATTCAGTTTCATCAAACTTAGATGATACGATGAAAATACTTACGACAATCAATAATCCAAAGAAAAACTCAACTCGATTAAATTTCTTTTTGAAAACCAAAGGTTCAATCCATGTTACATGAAGCGTGGTGGTTGATAGACACAAAATACCCAATGAAGCTGTAGAAAACTGAATGGAATAATAAAAAGCTAACCAATGCAATGCTACCAATACCCCTACTCCAAAAACCTGAAAACGAATTTTTTTATTTTGAATTCGCATCGGAAATTTAAGAAAATACAAGCCAATTAATAATGAAACAAAAGCTATCAAGGTACGGTGCCAAACTAAATTTAAAGCATCTATTTTAATAAGTTGACCCAATATTCCGGTAAAGCCCCACATGAAAATTACTACATGAAGCAAAATGTGAAACTTGAATTTTTGTATCATGCTGTAAAAATAAGTTGAATTGAAGTATCTGATTTCATTCTCACGAATAAAAGTAAATTTGTAAGATGTTTCAATTTATTTTTGATCATTATTCTGTTTGGAAATCGCTGCATATAATTTTTGTGGTGAGTTGGTTTGCAGGTTTGTTTTATATAGTTCGCTTATTTATTTATCATACTGAAGCGAGTAGTAAAAGCGAAATAGAATTCAGCATCTTAAACCAACAATTTCGAATCATGGAAAAGAGATTGTGGCAAGTGATTACAATGCCTGCTATGATTTTGACCTTGTTATTTGGAACATTAATGCTAATTGCCAATACAGCCTTGCTTCATCAATCTTGGATGCACTTAAAATTAACTTTTGTGGCTTTTTTACTTGTGTATCATTTTATTTGTTTAAAAATCATGAAACAAATGAACAATGGCATTTTCAAATGGAAATCTACTCATTTACGAATATGGAATGAAGTAGCAACATTGTTGTTGGTTGCCATTGTGTTCTTAATTACTATGCGCAGCAACTTGGGTTGGTTAGGAGGAATTATTGGCTTTTTTTCAGTTGGAATATTGCTCATGCTAGGTATCAAATTGTATAAGAAATTTAGAAAAGAGTAAACAATTTTGATAATTCAATAGTTCTTTCTAATATTGATCCTCGGAAATGACAATTGTATAAAATGCTTTCCTTACATTTGTACTACTATAAACCCTCTTATGGATAAGAAAACCATTATTGTTCCTCATGATTTTACGTCTGTAGCGGACATTGCATTAGACCATGCTATCAATACTGCAAAAATTTCAAACGCTCAAATTTTGTTATTACATGTTGTAGCTAAAGACAAAATGATTGCAGAAGCCGAAACAAAATTAAAGAGTATTGTTTCTAAACATACAAATGATGTTTCGATTAATTATTCAGTAAGAGTAGGTAATATATTTGATGATATCGGTGATTTTGCTGCAGAAAACCATGCTGAGTTAATCTTTATGGGCACTCATGGTCAAATTGGTTGGCAACAAATTACAGGAAGTCATGCTTTAAAAGTTATCACAAACTCTAAGATTCCGTTTATTGTTGTTCAAGAAAAAGGAATTAAAGCAACTGGATACGATGAAATTGTTGTTCCATTGGATTTGAATAAGGAAACAAAACAAAAGCTTGCATACGTTGCCAACATTGCAACATACTTTAAATCTCGAGTTCACATCATTACTCCAGATGAATCTGACGAATTTTTACGTCATCAAGTAAAAGCTAACATTCAATTTGCTGTGAAGTTTTTTCATGAAAGAGGAATTGATGTTACAACAAAAGTAGTATCAAGCTCCGGTTTTGATAGAGAAGTAATTAAACATGCCGTTTCATTGGAAGCGGACTTAATTGCAATCATGAATTTGAATAAAAGCAATAATTTATTTGGTGTAATTACTGCAAATCATGAACAAAATGTGCTAACCAATGAGGCGCAGATACCTGTTTTAATTGTAAACCCGGTAGAAAGTAAATATGGAGCAAGTTTCTTGTTTAGCTAACAAGATTTAATGCACTTTTACAAATTGAAACACTTTTCTGTTTGCAATGTCTTCTTCCAAAAATAGCGTGTCTTTTATTTGACGCACAAGTAGCATATTTGGAAAATTGTATAAATTTAATGTCATGAGTGATTGCTGATATACTTGAGATACACGCATATACATTACATAAAAACCGTTGTGCAAGATTCCACCATTTTTCGTCCACTCGTAATTTTTTATATCACTAAATTTAATTTGTTGCATGTTACTAGTTGAGGTAGAATCAATTGTAGAGTCTGATTGATCTACTGTTTTTATCCAATTCCAGCTTCCTATTAGTGAATTTGTAGATTTTTGATTGACATTCTTTTTTGTACATCGGAAAAACGCAACACTTAAAAGGACGTATAACAAAGAAAAATAACACAAGGTTCGTATCATCAGATTAATCTTTATACTCATTTCTCATCAATCTTTCTTCAATCTCTTTTAGATTTTGCATCTTCTTTGCTTGTCTGCTTGCAATAGCAGTAGGAGTAAAATATTTATGCATGTTTAAGAACGATACTTGCATTTCGTCCCATTTTCGGTCTGAGTCAATTTTGCCATGTTCTCGTAATTCTCTTCTCAGCTTATCAGCAATTTCATGAAAATCATCTCTTCCTAAATAATCTAAATCTGCATCACAAATTATTTCTTCAAGTTTGTTTTTTGGTTGATGAGGAATTTGTGTAACATAGATTAACTCTTTTATACGTTGTATGTGCTGCTCAGAGTAGCCATATTTTGGGAGAATTTCATCAGCCATTCTAGCTCCAATTGGTTCATTTTTCTCATATTGTTCAACAAAACCCGCATCGTGGTAAGTAGCTGCAGATTTTAACAAGAATAAACCTTCATCTGTTACTCCTTCCAACAATGCAAACCGCTCAACTGCCCTTACTACATCTTTAGTATGTGCTATACTGTGGTAATGTAAAGCAGGAGACAACCCTTTTTCGAGCACTTTAATAATGTGTCTTTCTGCTTTATAATAATTAATACTACTGTATAAATGAAGATTTACAATTTGTTGAAAACGATCGTTTGGAACCAAGCCTTCACCATTTTCAGAAAGTTCGGGCTTAATTCTCTCAACAGTAAACATCTCAATCAACCCCTTGCTTTTAGTTTTCACTTTGCCTCGGTAAGTACACTCAAAATACGGTTCTACCAATTTGAATGTTGAGCCTGAAATGGTTACTCTACCAACTTCACCCATATTTTCCATGCGTTGCGCATGATTCACCGTTGCGCCCCAAATATCATACGCCAAACGTTCAGAGCCAATTACTCCGGCTGTTACTTCTCCTGTATTTATTCCCAATCTCAATTCCCAATATTCGGTTTCATTTGCCAAAGCTTCATTTTTTAACTTCAACATATAATCCTGAATTTGAAGAGCAGCAAGAACGGCGTCAATCGGATTGGTGTTGTTTCTTACTGGCACCCCACCCGCGCACATATATGCGTCACCAATAGTTTTTATCTTTTCTAGGTTATTTCGAACAATGATTTCATCAAATTTTCTGAAATAAACATCTAATTTGTTTACCAATTCAGTTGGGTTTAATCCTTCAGCAATTTTTGTGAATCCAACAAAATCTGTAAACAAAACTGATACCGTTTTGTATGCCCGTGCAGAAGCCCTTCCTTTCAGTTTCAATTCTTCAGCGGTAGACTCTGGCATTACATTTCGCAAAATACTTTCCGTTTTATCTTTTTCTATTTGCAGCAATCTTCGTTGCTCCTCAACTTTGTTTTTTTCTTCTTCCAGCTCGTGTTTCTGAGCCTCTATCATTCTGTTTTGAGCTCGTATTTCTTTTGTGCGTTCTACAATCTTCATTTCTAAGAAAATCTGCTCCTTTCGTGCTAAATTGATTCTCCAACGAATAAAAACAAGGATAAACAGAATAAATGCAATTGAAACTAAACCCCAAAACCACCACGTTCCCCAAAATGGAGCATCTACAACGATATTTATGGACGAATAAAGACTTAACCAATCACCATCTTGTTTTCTAACAAACACCCTTAGTTCATAATCACCTGGTGTAAGTGAAGTAAAATGAATTTCTGAGTTGCTGCCCAGCATAACTTCACCTTCATTTAGGCCAAGCAACTCATATTTGAATTGTAATGACTCTCTTTCAAGAATAGCTGTAGGTATAAAGCGAAGAGTAAAACTTCTTTCATTATAGTTTAAATGCAAAGTTTTAAGAGACGCTAGTGAACTTGTAAATGGTGCTCCTTTTTCGGTAGGACTCAACCATTCGTCATCGAAACGAAATTTATAAAAATGCAGCTGTATGTTGTCTTTTACACTGTTATAACTATCCGGATTAAAAAAATTGTAGCCTTGAATACCACCAAAATACATTGTTCCAGTTTTTGAAAGCATATATGCACCTGTGTTGAATTCATTGCTCATCAATCCACTCAACTCAGAATAGTTGACACATTGTTCGTTTACCAAGTTAAAACGACACAATCCTCTATTTGTACTCAACCAAATATTTCCTTTTTTATCTGGTAAAATACCATAGACATAATTGTTTGGTAAACCCTGTTTTCTTGAAAAGACTCGAACTGTTCCATTTTTCAAGTTTAGACGTAACAAACCTGAACCAGCTGTTCCAAACCACAAGGTATTTTTAGTTTCTTGATAAAAACAAGTAACAACATCTCTACATACCTTCAAAATCGCATCGTTATAAATTGAAGGTTGTATCCTCAAACTGTCTGTAGTTGAAAGGGTGTAAATTCCTCCAAAACCAGAGGACAGATAAATCTTGTTATTTAAACCAAAATATAGAACTCTACATGCGCCAATTGTATTGTTGTTGCTTGTACTTTTAGTTTCAATTTCTTTAAATGTTTTATTTTCAGGCATATACTGAAGCACTCCTCCTTTTGTACCTATTAGGTATGATTTTCCATACGGAACAATTGAATAAATGCGCTGGTATGCTGCAGGATTTTGAATGCCTTTGTATGCAATTTTTTCAATTTTAGTTTTCCCATTATCAACCTTCATTTCATAAAGAAACTCGCTTGAACCTATCAAAAAATGGTTTTCATTTACAACATAAAAAGATACGATGGTTTTGTCTTTGGAGAAGTGAAAATGGTTAAAAAGAGCTGTTTTGCGATTAAACTCTGAGATTGCAAAATCTGTGGCAATATATATTTTAGACTCATCTTTTGATTCAGAAAAACCCCATACACTTTCAGTTGGCAGTCCCAGTGATAAATCCGAGCGCGTACCCACTCCAAAAAAGCGTTCATTTTTTGGATTAAAACCACTAAGACCTAGGTGAGTTCCTACCCAAATTGCCCCATCTTTATCTGAAAATAATTTTGATAATTCATTGGAAAGGATACCATTTTTTTGAAAAACGTCTTTTTTACTAATTGAATATCGAAAAGTGTTTCCGTGTTTTTGAGCATAAATTAGTCCAGCATTATCTGTTGCTATATAAATTTCATTTTGAGAACGCACATATACATCAGAAAATTCACTCACCGAATAGAGTTGAATCAACTCTTCAAAAAATGGAGTAAGCGCATCATTTTCTAAATTATACAGCCACAAGCCATTATTGGTTGATAAAAGGAATAACGTAGAATTATACTTTTCAATATCTGAAATTACCCAGGTTTTTTGAATAGACTTTGGGTGAATTTTTGTCCATTTTTTGGAAGCTATCGTATATACATACAGACCTTTATCTTCAAATGAAACCAATAATTTTTGATCTCCAACATGCTTTAAATAATGAATCCTTTTTGATGGTTGGTTTCCATTGTTAAAATCAAATTGATTGTTGTGTTGATTGTATGAAACCAAGCCATGATTTGATGAACCAAACCAAACAATACCTGCATTTGTTTCTGTAAGAGATTCGATCGTTGTATTGTTTGCTTCTGATGAAAGCAATGAAGAAAAGGTTTCTTTTTTTACATCATAGATTGAAAGTCCATCTGCTGTACCGAAGCAAAGGTTTCCATTCTTTAGTTTTAAACTGCAATATATATAAGAACTAGAAAGTCCGGTTGTATTATCAGAAGTGAAAATATCAAACTGTTGTCCATCAAACCGGTTTAATCCATCTTGGGTCCCTATCCATAAAGTGCCAATATTATCTTGTGCAATAGAAGTTATTGTACTTTGTGATAAACCATCACGGATAGTAAAATTTTTAAAATTGTATGATACTTGTCCATTAACCAAATAGGCAAACGTAGAGAACAAAACAAGTATTGCAACTTTTTTAAACATAGTATACTGACATACAATAAATTACTAATACGTTTGCCCTAGATGAATGTTTCAAAATAGTGTTTTAATTTGATGCATTGTTTGTTGAAGAGGTTTCCATATCTCTATCAAAAAGATACAAACCTCCTTTATCACCACCAATTAATTTCAATTTATCAAGAATTCCGCGAGCCAAGGCTTCTTCTTCCAATTGTTCAGTAACATACCATTGCATAAAATTGTGCGTAGAATGATCTTTTTCTTGCAAACATATTTCCACAATCTCATTGATGCTTTCAGATACAACAATTTCATGTTCCAACAACAGTTCAAAAACTCTTTCTAACGAATTAAATTCAGAAGGGGGTTGAGCTATTTGAGGGATAACCGCTTTTCCGCCACGTTCATTAATAAATTTAACCAATTTCAACATGTGCATACGTTCTTCATCAGAATGTAAATACATAAATTTAGCAGTACCGTTTAATCCATTATTTTCTGCCCATGATGCCATAGATAAATAATATTGAGATGAAGATGCTTCTTTTACAATCTGTTCATTGAGTGCTTTTTCTACTTTTTTGTTTAGCATAATGTATTTATTTCTTGATTCATGTAAAGTTACTCTTTTTTATTTTTATTTCTATAAGAATGCTTCACGAATATTAGAGGTGTTGTGTGTGCTAATAAATAGAACGTGCAGTACTATATTATCCTAATAATTATTGTAAATTTGTTTGAAACACATACACCAAAATGGGTAAGAAAAAACAAAAAAAAACAAAAGAATTTTCTACAAAAAAAGTAAAATCAAGCCTTTACCATTTAATAAAAAAAACATTTGAACAACACCCAGATGCAGTATTAAATTATAAACAACTATGCTCTTTACTTTCTATCAAAGATGGCGAAAGTAGAAAATTGGTAGTTGCATTGTTAAGAGAATTAGAAACCGAGCAATTTATTCGCCAAAATGGTTATGCTGCCTACTCATACTACAACCAACAAGAAACAGTTGAGGGTGAGTTAGAAATGACTCAAAGAGGAGCAGGATATGTAGTTATCGATAAAAAACAACCTGATGTTTACATTCCTCCACAATTTATTGGTCAAGCTATACACGGAGATTTTGTGAAAGTTGTGCTTACCAAAAGAAAAGGAAATAAACTAGAAGGAAAAATAGTTGAAGTAATTTCAAGAGAAAGAACCCAGTTTGTTGGTACCATTCAAGTACAAAGTAAGCATGCTTTTTTAATTCCGGATAACTTAAAATCTGGAATTAAAATATACATCCCATTAGAAAAGTTAAATGGTGCAAAAAATAACGATAAAGCATTGGTAAAAATCACGGTTTGGCCAAAATCTGCTGAATTTCCTTTTGGTGAGGTAGTACAATCGCTCGGTGGGAAATCAATTCACGATACAGAAATGATTTCTATTCTTGTTGGTCAAGGTATTCCTTTTGAGTTTGAACAAGATGTTTTACAAGAAGCTGAAGTATTAACACTTGAATTAGATGAATCTGAAATTTCTAAAAGAAAAGATTTTAGAGATGTACTAACTTTTACAATAGACCCAATTGATGCAAAAGATTTTGATGATGCTCTTTCTATTCAAAAACTAGAAAATGGTAATTATCAAATAGGTGTACATATTGCTGATGTAAGTCATTATGTAAAGCCAAATTCAGCAATGGATAAAGAAGCACTAAATAGAGGAAACTCAGTGTATTTAGTTGACAGAGTTGTACCTATGTTGCCAGAACAATTATCAAATTTAGTTTGTTCTTTACGTCCACACGAAGATAAATTCACCTTTTCTGCAGTTTTTGAAATCGATGATAAAGGAAAAATTTACAAAGAATGGTTTGGTAAAACTGTTATTCATTCAAATCATCGATTTACCTATGAAGATGCACAATCAATCATTAAAGGAGCAGACGGTCCATACAAAGAAGATATCCTTTTTTTAGATAAAATCGCAAAAATTTATCGAAAAGAGCGATTAAAAAAGGGTGCATTGATGATAAATTCTGAGGAAATTCGTTTTAAATTGGATGAAAATAGAGAACCAATTGGAATTGAAGTAAAAATTTCAAAAGACGCACATCAACTTATTGAAGAATTTATGTTACTAGCAAACAAGCATGTTGCAATGTTTGTTGGAAAACCACAAAAAAACAGAGATCTTATTCCTTTTGTTTACCGTATACATGATAAGCCAGATCCTGAAAAAATCGCACTTTTTAATTTATTTTTAGGAAAATTTGGTTATTCTTTGGAATTTGATAATCCGGATAATGCTGCAAAAAGTATCAATAAGTTATTGCAAGATATTGCTCTTAAAAATGAGTTTGCCATCATTCAACAAATGGCAATAAGAAGTATGGCAAAAGCAACATACGATACTGAAAATATTGGTCACTATGGTTTAGCTTTTGAATATTATACGCATTTTACTTCGCCCATAAGAAGATATGCTGATTTAATGGTTCACCGTATTTTATTTGATGTACTAGAAAAAAATCAATTTAAATACAACAACCAATTAGAGGATATTTGTAAGCGTATTTCAAGAACAGAAAGAAAAGCCACAGAAGCAGAAAGAGAATCAAATAAATACTTCCAGGTTGTTTATGTTATAGATAAAATAGGTGAAGAATTTGATGGTATTGTATCTGGACTAACCGATTTTGGGTTGTTTGTGAGAATGACTGAAAATGCTTGTGAAGGAATGATTTCAATACAAGATTTACCAAATGATCGATTTGTATTTAATGAGAAAAATATTACAATTGAAGGTCAAAAGACACAAAAAACATATAGTTTTGGTGATCAGGTAAAAGTGAAAATTTCTGATGTAAATCCGCGGAAAAGAACTATTGACCTGGAATTAATTTCTTAAAAAGTTTTAATTCTGCTGGTTAATTCATCACGGTAAGAACCACCGATAGGAATTAATTTTCTATCATTTCCCAACTGAAGATTCGGAAAATCAATGGATGTAATTTTGTCTAAACGAACGATAAATGAACGATGAACCCGAATAAATTCGTCTGATCCCAATTTCACTTCAATATCTTTCATTGTTGAATGAATCGTGTATCGCGTTTCATTCGTATTTATTACAACATAATCTTTTAAAGCTTCTATGAAATAAATATCATTCATATTCAGCTTTACAAGCTTATTGCTTGATTTAACAAAAATAAAATCATCCCCATCTTTTTCTTTATTCAAAATCAATGAATAAAGCATGTCTCTATTTTGCTCAATCTCTTTGTCTTTCTTATGCTTATACAAAGCCATTTCTATTGATGTATGCAAATCAATCTCTTTAAAAGGCTTTAATATATACCCATAAGGTTCTGTTACTTTTGCTAATGCCAGCGTAGCTTCATCTGCATAAGCCGTAAGATAAATAACAGGAATTGAATACTTATTTTTTACAATTTCAGCTGTTTCAATACCATTCATTTTACCTTTAAGCATGATATCCATCAACACTATGTCAGGTTGATTTTCAGCTAATAATTCCAATGCTTTTTCTCCAGATGGAGCTGAACCAATAATATTGTAACCCAATTTTTTAAGACTGGATTGTATATCTTTCAATACAATAAATTCATCTTCTAGAATAAAAACATTGGCCTTGGTCATTCCTTTATTTTTAGGGATAAAAGTATAAAAAATATTGATATCTCACTAACCTTTTATCTAATCAAATATAGAATTAAACTTCTAAATTTCCAAATTCATCTAAAAAAAAATTAAATAGTAAAATAATATAACATTAAAATTTTTAAAACTTTTATTATTCTTTATTAGCACTGTTGATTCGTGAAAAACTTTTTTTAATTTTCTTTTTTATGTTATTATTCAATATTTATTAACATGTTTTTAATAGGTTGAATAGATATATTTTTTTCATTATCACCGCTTTAAATCATTATTAACATTTCTGTGTACAACTTTCGTTCTTTATAAAATTTAATTTTTTAAACCTAAAATATGTTCTTATTTACGTGAATATCTTTATTAAAAATACTGACTTTTTTTTTAGTTTTTTTTCATCGTTTGTATATATGCTTTTCTTTTTCATTTTTCAAAGAATAAGTTATTGAATTTTATTCACAGTTATTCACATTTTTTAAAATCTTTCTGTTTATTTCTAATTTTTTAAACTGCTTAAAATCAATTATTTATAAAAACAAGTTTTCTATAAATGTTTATTATTTTGTGGATTTGTTGATAAGCTTTATTTTTGAAGAAAAAGTAATATGTCTAAACAAATAATTCCAATAGGTTGTGATCATGCAGGTTTTCACTTAAAAAATGAAGTTATTAATTTTTTAAATTCTTTGGGGTATGAAGTGACAGATTTTGGTTGCTATTCAGAAGATAGCGTAGATTATGCAGATTTTGGTCACCCTGTTGCTGAGTTTGTTGAGTTGAATAATACAAAAGGAATTGTAATTTGTGGAAGTGGAAATGGCATTAACATGACGGTAAATAAACATCAGTTTGTTCGTGGTGCATTATGTTGGACCTCAGAAATTGCTCAATTAGCAAGAGAACACAACGACGCAAATATTCTTGCTTTACCTGCTCGTTTTATATCTATTCAAGAAGCTTTAGATATTGTAAAAATATTTTTTTCTACTCCGTTTATGGGAGATAGACACGAGCGTAGAATAAACAAAATACCCATGTGTAAATGATAAAATTTATAGCATTAGTATGTATTTTATTTGTAAATAGTTGTTTCTCTCAACTAGATGAAAAAATAAAATATTATTGCAATGATATAAATAGTTCATATTTAGCTGAAAATCTTTCAATAATTGCATCAGATTCTTTTTTAGGTAGAGCAACAGGTAAGTTAGGACAGTTTAAAGCAGCTTCATTTTTAGCAAACTATTATTCAATACATGCTATAAATTATCCAGCTTCAATGAATTCTTATTTTCAATATTATTCATTAATGGAGTTTACTAAAAGTGGTTTGCTTTCTATAAATAAACAACAAGTTAACTATTTGTCAGATTACTTACTATTTGATTGTAAGTTTACCTTTAATATTCATAATCTTTCTGTTTATTCTTTAGAACAACTTCCGTTTGTTTCAAAAGACTCATGCTTTGTTATCGTAAATATTGATCATTCAGACATTGATTCGCAATTAGAACGTATTAAACCTTCTTTACCAAAATTTGTAAAAGGATTAATTGTACTTAGTAATAACTTCAAAAATTTAGTTCCTTATTTGAATACAAAAAGCAGAATTTCTATACTTTCAAAACAACAGAATTTGGAATTTCCAATTCTGATTATGGATTATAATAAAACTACCACCTTTCAATCTGATTCAAATGCATGGTTTCTGAAAAAGAAAACGTTAAAAAAGAAGTACAGAACAACTCCTATATTTCATATAAATGGAGTATTAAACAATGAAAATAAATTGCTTTCTGCGTCTAATGTTTTAGCTTTTATTCCAGGAGAAGATTCTATACTTTCAAAAGAAGTAATTGTTCTTTCTGCTCATTATGATCATTTAGGTGTGGTAGATGGTGAAATTTATAATGGAGCTGATGATGATGGTACAGGTACTGTTGCATTGATGGAAATAGCTCGTGTTTTCAATGAGGCTAAAAATAAAGGGTATGGTTCTAAACGATCGTTATTGTTTATTCATTTTTCCGGAGAAGAAATAGGATTGTATGGTTCAACTTATTATTCAAATAATCCTGTTTATCCACTTTCTTCAACCATTGCTAATCTCAATATTGATATGATTGGTAGATCAGACGACTTTCATAAAGCAGATTCAAATTACATCTACATTATTGGATCAAATATGTTGAGTACGGATTTACACAATGCAAATGAAGATGCAAATAAAGAGGTGAAGTTATTTTTAGATTATAAATACAACGATAAAAACGATCCAAATCAATTTTATTATCGCTCTGATCATTATAATTTTGCGAAAAATAACATTCCAAGTATTTTTTATTTTAGTGGTGTTCATGAAGATTATCATAAACCAACAGATGATGTTGAAAAGATAATGATTCCCTTACTAAGAAAACGTACTCAACTTATTTTTTTAACAGCTTGGAATTTAGCAAATGCAAAAACAAGACCTTTACTAAACCATTAATAACTGTTTAATAAAGACTCTATTAACAATTTGGTTTTTTCAGTATATTCAGAATATACACTTCCCGTTCCAGGGCCATTAAAACCTGTATGAATACGTTTAATTTGTCCATCTCTTCCGATATATATAGATGTTGGAAATGAAATTATTTCGTTTAAGTTCTTAAAATGTGTAGAGGCTAAATTTTTTGACGCTTTTCCACCTACTAAAAAGATAAAGTCAAGATTTTTTCTTGTTTTTAATGTTTCTATTTTTTTTGCTTGCTCCTCAAATGTGTCAGCATATTCATACCCAATAGAAATAATTTCTAATCCTTTTGAGTGGTATTGGTTATATATTTCTTTGTAAAAATTGGTCTCATCCATGCAATTAGGGCACCAAGTTCCCATAATTTGGATAATAACTACTTTTCCTCGCATTTCAGCATTTGGAAAGGTATATTCTTTACCAGAAAGATCTTTTAGATTAAAGCTTAATTGCGCATTAGATTTGTTTACTCGGGTAATAGAGTCAGGATCTCTTAATTCAAAATCTGGATTGTATAATGCAGATACTGATGTTGAATAGTGTTTTCCACTGTAAAAAAAGCCAGATATTTTTGAATTTTGGTAGCTACCTTTTAAAAGAAACGCATGAGAACCATCAAAAGCGGATAAGTAAAAGTTTGTACCGGTTACCTTGCCTTCCATATACCGATAATCACCTGTTTCGGTTCTAAATGTTCCAGTTAGCACGTTGTCAACCTGATGAAATATTCCTAAAGCCAATTCTTCGTCTTTTGTGTTGGGAGAAAAATGAGTTTCCCATTTTCCGTTCAAATCTATTTTTGTTTCTTCAGATTTTAGATTTTTTGAATTGTATTGAGCAAAAAATGGAATTTTGTAATTGTTTCCTTTGTTGTAGTTTATCCAATATCCTTGTAATTTGGATTTCTTATAGGTTACAAACCTTATTTCAGAATCAAAACTTGGAAAACTGAATATTGTTGTGTCTCCCTTTTTTATGCTTGTTATTAATTCAATTTTTTCTTCTGCATTTTGAATAACCAAAATTGTTTTCTTCTGTTTGCTTTCTACACTAAGTCTAATGGGTAATTGTGTTGTTTCATTTAATTGTAAATAGGCTGAGTAATTACCATGTTGCAATTTTAAATTTTGCGCGTGTAGAATGGTAGAAACCAAGATACATGTAAGAAGGGTGCTTACTTTATTCATAAAAAATAGTTGTACAAATTTACTATCTATTTTTATTTACAATGCACAATGCAACCTTTTTCCTTATATTAGAGTCTTGGATATTACATGATGCGATGGATGATTATACTTTGATTACAGAATGTGTCAAAGGAAGTTCAAAAGCACAAAAAGCGTTGTTTGATAAGTTTGCTCCTAAAATGCTGGCTATTTGTAAGCGATATATGAAAAGTCAGTATGAAGCAGAAGATGTTCTTCAAGATGGATTTGTGAAAGTTTTTGGTAAAATTTCTGAATTCAAAATGGATGGATCTTTAGAAGGTTGGGTTATGCGAATTATGGTAAACACAGCATTGGATGCCATTCGTAAGAACAAAAAATTCCAAAATTCAATTGATGTTGACGATGTGCAACACAAAGTATCTTTTGAAAATTTCCAATTTGAAGAAATGGATCTTGAATATTTGCAAAAACTAATTCATGATATGCCCGAAGGCTATCGAGTTGTATTTAACATGTTTGCAATTGAAGGATTTTCACATAAAGAAATTGCTGATACTTTGGGAGTAAGCGAGAGTACCTCAAAATCACAATACTTACGTGCCAGAGCTTTCTTACGAACACAATTAGAACTATTAAAAAGTGATTGAAAAAGATAACATAAAAGAATTGTTTTCGAAACGTTTTGAAAACGCAACAGAATCGGTAAATCCTGATTTGTGGACAGGTGTGCAGGCAAAAATGGCTGCTGCTGGTATTACTTCAACAGGTGTTGCTGCAAAAGGATTATCTGTTTTTGCAAAATGGATGATTGCTAGTACAATTGCTGCTTCAGTTTCTGTTGTAACTACATTAGTCGTGTTAAATAATACTTCAAATAAACCAACTACGGATAAAGCAAATACTGAGTTTTCTTCAAATACAGATTCAAAGACATCAAAGAATGAGCTAATTACTCCTCAAGGATATAGCAATTCATCTAAAGAAAACTCAACGGTTTCCAATAATCAAAAACCACAGACTTCGAAAGTTGTTGACTTTGACAATACACCCACTTCTGTCCCAGAAACAATGAGTGATTATGAGAAATCTTTGATTAGCCCTTATGCACCTATTTCTGATATACACTCAGATAATCAAGCACAAACGGATACAAAAACAGCGCCTTTGGCTTCTTCAAAATCAATTAAAGAAACAAAAGCTACTACCAATCAAAAGAAAGTAATTGAAGAAAATAATTCAAGTTTGCCGGTGCATGTTGATTTGATTGCTAAAGTAACACGCTTTCCAAATGTTTTTACACCAAATGGAGATGGAAGCAATGATTTTTATGAAGTAGAGGTAGAAAACATTAAAGATTTTAAGTTAACGATTATTAATGAACGTAATCAAGTTGTTTTTGAAACCAATTTAGTATCTGAATCTTGGAATGGAATGTTTTCTGGTGAAAATGCAACGGAAGGTATGTATGCTGCAATTGTAACAGGAAAACAGCAAAATGGTACTGATTTTAGAGATATTCAATTGTTTGAATTGAAACGATAACCCTGATTGTTTAACTATGTATTAGCGTTTTAGAAAGTTTTCTAGAACGCTTTTTTATGAAATTGTTATTTTTTTTGAGAATAAAAAAAGCTTCACTTTATCAGCGAAGCTTTAGAGGTCTCGTCCGGATTCGAACCGGAGTAGACGGTTTTGCAG
>JBDHXR010000050.1:0-19713 GCA_039810825.1 Fluviicola sp. | reverse complement strand
AACGAAAAGACTTGTGTACAGGTTGGAATGGTGGCCGTGCCATTATTGGTATACAAAATCCTGCTGGTACTGCTGGTATTACTGCACCGGGTAGAAATTCAACTCCTACTTGGCAAGTTTCTACTCCAGAAGCATGGCGTTTTACCCCTAACGGCTCACCAATCTATACTGTCGAGTGGTTTCAAGGCGGAACAAGTTTAGGAACTACGAATCCGATTAATGTATGTCCTACGGTTGCTACCACTTATACAGCACAAGCAACTTATACTGCATGCGATGGAACTGTTATTGTGGAAACAGATGATGTTGTTGTTACTCCAAACCCCGGTATGCCTTCTGGTAATATTGTTAGTATTAATGGAGTTTCTTGTACCGGCACATTAGGTAGTGTAACTGTACAGGCAACAGGTGGAACAGGCTCTGGCTATCAATATTCAATAGACAATGGTGTAACTTGGCAAGCTTCGGGTTCATTTTCAGGTTTAGCAGCAGGAGCATATGTCATTACTGTTCAAGATGGAAATGGCTGTCAAGGTGGTATTCCGGTTACAATTTCTCCTGCAGGAACCTCTCAACCTGTAAATGCTGGACCAGACCAAACTGTTTGTCAAGGTATTGCAGTAATTTTAACAGGTTCAGGCGTTCAATCGTATTCATGGAACAATGGGGTAACCAATGGAACACCTTTTGTTCCTACAGGAACGCAAACGTATGTAGTTACAGGAACAGATATCAACGGTTGCACAGCAACAGATACTGTGCTAGTAACCGTAAACCCAGCTCCAAATGTTCAAGCTGGTCCGGATCGAATTATTTGTGCAGGGGATGCTTTGATACTTATAGCAACAGGAGCTTCTACATATACGTGGAATAATGGTGTAACGAATGGGGTATCTTTTGCGCCAACTTCAACACAAACGTACACTGTTATCGGAACGGATGCATTAGGTTGTCAAGCTACAAACCAAGTACAAGTAACAGTCAACCCATTGCCATCAATAAATGCAGGAGCAGACCAAACAGCCTGTCAAGGAAACAATGTTACGTTATCAGGCTCTGGCGGAGTATCATATGTTTGGAACAATGGAGTAGTGGATGGAACACCATTTATTCCAGGTTCTACACAAACATTTACAGTAACCGGAACAGATGCAAACGGTTGCCAAAATTCTGACCAAGTAACAGTAACTGTGGTACCTTTTCCTAATGCAGATATTTCTTCGGATGTTGTAGAAGGTTACCCAACCCTTACCGTTAATTTCACGAACAACTCAACCAATGCGACATCGTATCAGTGGAATTTTGGCAATGGAAGCACAAACACAGCTTCTAATACTGCAGGACAACAAGCGCAATACCCGAATCCAGGCGATTATGTGGTTATTTTAACTGCTTCAAACGGAGGTTGCACAGATAAAGACACTATAAACATTCATGTATTCCAGTTTTTGGAGCCAACTTTTGTGTTGCCAAATATCATAACTCCAAATGGTGATAATAACAATGATTTCTTCTTTATCAATGTTACCAATGTAAAAAATGTAAAAGTGACCATAGTAAACAGATGGGGGAACAAAGTGGCTCAATATGAAGGGGTGAATGGATTTTGGGATGGTACAATTAACGGAAGTCCCGCTGTAGAAGGAGATTATTTCGTAAACTATGAAATTGTCGATTTGTATGATAACAGTATAAAAGGACAAGGATTTGTTCAAGTAATCAAGTAAAATAGAACTTAAATACAACATTTAAAGGCTACCTTATGGTAGTCTTTTTTCTTTGTTTATTTTTGCATCATGCGTGTCATCCGTCAAATTACATCAGACATTACATTCAACAAACCGATATTAACATTGGGAACCTTCGATGGCGTGCATATCGGTCATCAGGAAATTATCAAATCATTGGTTGAAAGAGCTAAAAGTCAAAACAAAGAATCTGTTCTTTTTACGTTCGATCCTCATCCAAGAAAAGTGCTTCATCCAGACAGTTATACTACGAAGCTTATAGATTCTATACCAGAGAAACTAAAAAAACTTGAAATGCTGGGGTTAGACACAATTGTTCTATATCCTTTTACACGAGATTTTTCTAGATTATCTGCGATGGAGTTTGTGAGAGATATTTTAGTAAACCAGATTTGTGTTTCAGAAATGCACATCGGATACGATCATCATTTCGGGAAAATCGTGAAGGTTCTTTTTCAGAATTAACAGAACTTGGTGAAATATATGGTTTTGAAGTGTACCAAACTGCTGCAGTTTCTCAAGATGAGGTTACAGTAAGTTCTACAAAAATTCGAAAAGCTATTTTAGATGGAAATGTAGAATTGGCCATGAACATGCTGGGACAACCCTTTGAAGTGTGTGGAATTGTAGTTCAAGGCATTAAAATAGGGAGAACTATTGGTTTTCCTACTGCAAATATTCATGTCTTAGATTCAGAAAAAATCATTCCTAAAAATGGCATTTACATTGTAAAGGTTGAAATTGAAGATAAGACGCATGAAGGAGTGATGAGTATTGGAAACAGACCAACTATTGAAGAATACGGATTTGTTACCTTAGAAGTTTTTATTTTCGATTTTTCTCAGGATATTTATGGAAAACAAGTAACAATAAAATTTCTACAATATATTCGAGATGAAAAGCGTTTTGATAGTCTTGATGAATTGAAACAAAAAATTAAAGATGATGAAACTATTGCCCGTTCTTATTTTACTGCTAAACGTTAACCTAATATACGCACAAGAAACTCGTGTTTATAAGTGGGATGAAGTGAAAAACGCGAATCCTGATACAATATTTGCGCTTGATTTATCGAAAATGAAACTTACAGAATGTCCTTCTGAATTAGTAAAGTTTACAAATTTGAAATTTTTGAACTTATCTAAGAATAAATTGAGTGAACTACCGAATGAGTTAGGCATGATGAAACACCTTAAAACGTTAGACATTACTAAAAACGAGTTTCACGAAATGCCTATTTTTATCTGTCAGCTTCTGGCAATTCAAAAACTACATCTGGCTAGAAATCAAATTTCTTCTTTGCCTGCTTGCATCGGGTATTTATCTGAGTTAAAAATCTTAGATATTTGGGATAATCCAATCACTGTTTTACCTGATGAAGTAGCCAATTTAAAGAAATTGGAGGCAGTTGATATGAGAAGCATCTTGTTGAAACAAGAATTTCAAACAAAGTGGCAGTCTGCAATGCCTAGTGTAAAGTGGTATTTCGACCCTCCTTGTCATTGTGTAGAATAATTTTTTTATTTTCCTTACAACCTTTTCCAAAACCTTGCGTCTATGTAATATCAGGTATAATCAGAAATTACTCTGATTGGTTTGGTAAATTGGGTTTTTAGGTTTGGAAAAGGGTACATTCATTCAGTGTGCCCTTTTTCATTTTTTATATTCCTAGTTCCACCTTAAAAATCTCTGTCCAAAATTCTTGGATACTTGTCCCTTTTTCAGCCAACATTTGTGGAACTAAACTTGCAGGAGAAAATCCTGGTGTTGTGTTTACTTCTATCACATACGGAACATCATTTACGAGCATAAAATCTATGCGTGCAATGGATCTTAATTGAAGAAGTTGATAGCATCTTTTTGTTGTTTCCCACACTTTTTCTTTTAAAGAATCTGGTATTCTGGCAGGAGTAATTTCTTGGGATTTCCCTAAATATTTTGCGTCGTAATCAAAAAAATCATTTTCACTAACAATCTCAGTTAAGGGCAACGTTACAACACCAGCAGTAGAACGATAAACACCACACGTAACTTCTGTTCCTTGTAAAAATGATTCAATCACCACCGTTTTTCCTTCTTGAAATGCTTTTTCAAGTGCATTCTTTAAATCCTCCGCTTTTATTACCTTAGATATCCCAAAACTTGAACCTGAATCTGAAGGTTTCACAAAACAAGGAAGCCCAAGTGATGATATGATTTCTTCATTCGAAAATTGCGTTTTATAAGTTAAGAACAACGATTTTGCAACCGGAATACCGCAGCTTGATAAAAATTGATTGCAGTACCACTTATCAAAACTTAATTCAGACGCTAGTGCATTCGAATTTACGTAAGGGAGTTGTAACATATCAAACAAGGCTTGTATCTTCCCATTTTCACCGGGATTTCCATGAATGTAAATTAATCCGGCATCAATTTTTTGTTCACCTTGCGTTGTCACATAACTCATATTCTCTATTGAAAAAGGCAATTTTTCATTGTTTTGTGGCACATACCATCCTTCTTTTGTTACATGAATCAATACTGGTTCAAGATGAGTAGGGAAATGATCAATTATCGTTTGAGCACTCTTCAAAGAAATGTCGAATTCAGAAGAAAATCCACCACAAAATAATCCTATTTTCATTGTTCTTTTTTTTCAAAAGTAACATGGATTTATTAGCAATTTGATGAAAGATTTAAAATCTATTAAGATTGCTTTGTTAAAACAAAATAGCAATCTGGTCAAAAAAAAATTTCTTTGCTATATTTGTCCTCAATCTTTCTGTGAATGGGATTTATTCAAAAAGTAAAAACGTTTGTTTGGAGTAAGCATTTTTTGAAGCAAAGTGCTTATGTGTTTGGAGTGTATATTTTGGTAATTACAATAGTTGTATTTTACTTAGATGCTTATACATCAAATGGCGAAAAAATTGAAGTGCCAAATATTGTTGGAATGAATACCGACAGAGGTGTAGAAAAACTAGATGAAGTTGGACTAAAAATAGAAATTTTAGATTCTGTTTATGAACCAGATAAGCCTGCTGGAACAATTATCGCTCAAGATCCAATGCCAACGAGTAAATCTACAGTTTTTGTTAAATCAGGTAGAATCATTCGTGTTCAAGTGTCTAAGAAAACTCGCCTTGTGGAGATGCCTAGCTTAATTGATAAATCTGAACGCTTTGCTGAAAGCGTTTTGAAAAACAGAGGCTTGAAGTATAAAAAAACATACGTTCCAACGAATGAAGCAAATGGAGCGGTGTTAAAACAATTATTTCAAGGAAATGAAATTAAAGAAGGAACACGTGTTCCAATTGGAAGCACCATCACGTTGGTTGTAGGTCAAAATAATGCCCAGCTTCCAGTTGCCCTTGTTGATTTAACCGGATTAACAATATTTGAAGCAAATACTCGTTTAAGCGGTATGTCTTTACAAATATTCGTAGGTTCTTGTGCAGGATGTATTACAGGTGTGGACTCTACAAATGCGATTATTACTTCTCAAAGCCCCGAATATTTAGACGGAACCATGGTGCCAGCGGGTACAGTGATTACAGTAAGTGCTGAGAATTAATACTTTTTCCGAATGAAATTTTTAACTTTTTTATTTTTTTCCTTGTCACTTCAGGTTTTTGCTCAAGAAGTATTAAGTCCAATTGGAGCGATTAACCGTGGCAAAAAGAAGATGGATCAACTTAAAACTACATCTTCGGTTGACAGTACGTATATATATTCTTTTGACACACTAAGCTTGCCTTTTTTGGATGAATTTTCACGATCAAAATTCCCAACAATGAACGCTCAGCCGGGTGATCCGAATGTTTCCGAACAGAAGTATTACCATCTCACAGATATGGCAGATGTTCCCTTGTCAAATTCAAAGAAATTTTCAACGACACCAACGAAAAGATATGTGACTTCTGCTGGTACAACAACAGAGTCTGAATTGCCATTGATTTCAATTAAAATCGCAAATTTTCAATACTTTCCAATTCAATACAATGTTACGCAAGTTTATCCTCCATACAATGTATATGATACGCTTGACTTCGCAAATGCAATGGATACAATTTTAATCAGTAATCCTGATTTGTCACAAGATTCAGTCACAGTCTTTTTTGCTCATATTTCAGATCCAAACGTGCTTTGGACAGACAACTTTGCTTATCACAATTACACCTTCGCAAAAAATCCATGGACACTCGGGGTTGCAACTTTTGATGGAGTTGACCAGCATGGTTATCCTTATGCTATTAATACAACTCAAGAAGGTGTGGCAGATTATTTAACTTCAAAAACTATAGATTTATCTACCACTGTTCCTGCAGATTCAATTTATCTTAGTTTTTTATATCAATTTGAAGGATTTAGTGACCCGGCAGAAACAAATGACTCCATTGTTCTTGAATTTTACAATCAAGCATCCGATCATTGGGATTGGATTTGGAGTAAAAGAGGTGAACCTGTTTCAGATTTCAAATTAGCACACCTTAGAATTACAGATGCAGCCTATCTTACTGATGGATTCCGTTTTCGATTTAAAAACTATGGTGGACTCTCAGGGTTATTAGATATTGTAAACATTGATTATGTACATTTACGCGCAAACAGTGGTTACCAAGATACACTTTTCAAAGATTTTGCTTTTGTCTATCCTGTAAGCTCGTTAATCGACACCTATACTCAAGTACCTTATGAACATTGGTTGAGCAGTCCTACTCACATGAATCCAAAAGTGAATGTTGTTGTTCGAAATGGCTCAAATATTACTGAGAATAACATGAATGGTACTGTTGATGTATTTTACAACAGCGTATTAGAGGGAAGTTTTACAATGATTGCTCAAGATTTATCAGGTGGAAACATTAATTATGCTCCAAGAACCACATACGATAGTGAGCATGATTTCACTAATGGATATGTATTCTCATCTACTACAGACAGCATAAAAACATTTGATATTGTTGGCCATGTAAGCGCGCAATACCCAAATTTATCGCTAAATGACTCTTCGTTTACTACCCAAGTTTTTGAAAATGTTTATGCGTATGACGATGGCTCTGCCGAGCAGGCTTATGGCATCTCTCAAGCGCAAGGAAGAATGGCAGTTAAATTTTCGCCATACAAAGCAGATACTTTGATGGGTGTAAGAATATATTTTGCGCCTACTGTTCATGATTGGTCAAACAAATTGTTTTTACTTACTGTTTGGGCAGACAATGGTGGAGTACCTGGTACAATTATCTATGAAGATGATTTTTTTAATACGCGCACTCCAATTTATGAAGATGAGCGAGGAAAATTCACAGATTATTTATTTCCTAGTAGAATCCCGATTACTGCAAATTCCTTTTATGTTGGTACTCGTCAGGTTGACCCTCAGCCATTAAATGTAGGGTTTGATAGAAATAATCCGCAATCGAATAAATTGTTTTATTCCATCAATGGAGGGTTAACTTGGACAGCTTCATCCATGCAAGGAATACCAATGGTAAGACCTTTGTTTCAAACACTAAATAATGTCACTTTAAATATTACAGAGCAAGTTGATGAACAAGTGAATTGGTCTGTTTATCCAAATCCTACCAATGGAATTGCAACGATTTCTTGGAACAACAGTTTTGATTTTCCCGGTGCAACAATCATTGATGCTCAAGGAAGAGCGATTGCAACACTTGATGCTGAGGAGCGAACAATTGACTTGACAGATAAAATGCCAGGCATATATTTTGTGAAATTGTCAAACTCCAATTTAACCTTGAAAATTTTGCGTTAAGCAATGAATGACGAGCTTCAAGAAACTGAAGGAGATGATGATGAATTATTTGAACATTATCGTTTTACTGTAGATCCGGGTCAAGTATCTATTCGTGTAGATAAATATTTATTAGACCGCCTTCCGAATACTTCTAGAAACAGAATTCAAGTAGCTGCTAGAAACGGAAACATCATTGTAAACAACAAGCAAATCAAACAAAACTATAAGGTAAAACCTAAAGATCAAGTTTCGTTGGTATTGCCTTACCCAATGCGTGAATTAAAATTAATTCCGCAAAATATTCCGCTTGATATCGTATATGAAGATGATGCTCTTATTGTTGTTAACAAACCAGCAAACATGGTTGTACACCCCGGATATGGAAATTACACAGGCACTTTGGTAAATGCATTGATTTATCATTTTGATAATCTTCCAAATAGAACACAAGATTATTTTGGTAGGCCCGGTTTGGTTCATCGATTAGACAAGCACACTACTGGAATTATGGTTGTAGCTAAAACAGAAGAAGCCTTAACACATTTGGCTAAGCAGTTTTATGATCGCACTACAGAGAGAAGGTATCATGCTTTGGTATGGGGAGATCTTGAAAACGACATACGAATTGAAGGGAATTTAGGGAGGTCTTTACAAAATCGTAAAGTTATGGCAGTTTTTCCAGATGGAGAGCATGGAAAACACGCAGTAACGCATGTTAAAGTGTTAAAACGGTTTGGATTAGCAACTTTAGTCGAATGTAAATTAGAAACTGGAAGAACACATCAAATACGAACACACCTTAAATGGAAAGGACATCCTTTGTTTCATGACTTAGAATATGGAGGAGACAAAATTGTAAAAGGGACAATTTCTGATTCGTATAAAAAATTCATCAACAATTGTTTTGAACTTACTCCGGGTCAAGTTCTTCATGCTAAAACACTAGGTTTTTATCACCCTACAAACAACCAATGGATGCAATTTGATTCAGAGCTACCCGCTGGCTTTCAAGAGGTATTGAAGAAGTGGGAAACATATACAGCTTCGATAATAAAGGATTAATTTTCAACGATTAAAAGCAACTTTTTTAGTGATCAATTAAGGCCATAGATTGAATCATTTTTGTTTTTTTTTTCAATAAAATAGCGTGTAATCAAAATTTTAAATTAATTTCGTCAACCACGAACATTATGAAACAATCAAAAATTGGGTTATTTTGGAGTGGCTTAAACTAGTTTATAAAAAAAAGATTGCACCTTGCTATGAATGCTAAAACACTTATATTATCAGGACTTTTAGTTGTGTCTGGTTTTGCTTTTGGTCAAACAAAACAACTTAGAGATGCAAACAATCAATACCGTAGCGGAAATTATTGTGAAGCAGCTTCAAAATGCGAATTGGCATATTCTAAAATCCAAAGAAAATCAAAATCCGGTCTTGCAATGAAAGGCGACATGGCTTTTAAAACAGCTGAATGTTACCGCAATGTCGAGAATTTTAAACGTGCCAATGAATGGTATGAAAAAGCTATTCTTTTAAAGTATTACACAAAAGAGCCTTTGGTTTACTTGCACAATGCTGATATGCTTCGTCAAATGAGCGAAAGAGATAAAGCGATTCAAAACTATACACTGTATAAAGACTTAGTTCCTGAAGATTCTAGAGCCGATATTGGTATTGCTTCATGCAAGAAATTTGAAGATTTCAAAGAAAATAGAACGCGTCACACGGTTGAAAACGTAAAAGCGCTTAACAAAGAAGGTTTCGAAATGTCTCCTATGTTTGTAGATAAAAAAGGAACTAAACTGGCTTTTACAACATCAAGTGAACGTGATGGAATTATTGGAAAAGAAAAAGACCCACTTACTTGCCAAAAGTACATGGACATTTATGTTTCTGATTTAGACAAGAAAGGCAATTGGTTAGAGCCAAAACCTATTCAAGGTGATTCAATCAATACTGAACACAATGAAGGAACTGTTTGCATTGATAGCCGTGGAAAAACCATGTTCTTTACACGTTGTCCAAACATCAAAAAGAAAAATTTAGGATGTGATATTTACATGTCTGAAATGGGAAGTAAAGGATGGGATATTCCTGTAAAACTTTCTTTAAAGTCAAATGATTCTCTTTCTGTTGGTCATCCTTGCGTGTCTGATGATGGAAAGTTCTTAATATTCGCTTCAAACGAACCGGGTGGTCAAGGTGGCCATGATTTATGGTACACTACTTATGATAAAAAAGCTGGAGCTTGGTCTATTCCTGTAAATATGGGGCCTGAGATAAACACAGCGGGTACAGAATTGTTCCCAACTTTTGCTCAAAATGGTGATTTAATTTATGCTTCAGACGGTTTGCCGGGTATGGGCGGATTGGACATGTTTAGAGCAACCAAAAAAGAAGGTAAAAATGAATGGGAATTGCCAACAAATTTAGGTTCTCCTTTAAATTCAGAATTCAATGACTATGCAATGGTAGAAGTAGATGACCGCAAAGGTTACTTCACTTCTGAAAGAAAAGGCAATGTTGGTGAGCAAAACAGCCCAGATATTTGGATGTATGAATTACCACCAAACTTATTCTCTTTGAAAGTTAGTGTTTACGATATGTTAGACAAAACGCGCCAAACTAAAATTGATGGTGTAAAAGTTATTGTAACAGGCTCAAACGCAAACGAGAGATGGGAAGGTATTACAGCTAAAGACGGCTCAGTTTATTGGGATAAAAAACCGAACGGAGATCGTTATGTAATGGAGCAGTCTGATTACAAGATTCAAATATCTAAAGAAGGGTATTACGAAGATAAAAATGGAGCTAAAATCTCTACTAAAAACTTGAAATACAACCAAGACTTCGTATTAGACATGGGATTATTCCCTGTTAAAAAGCCAATTCGTCTTCCAGAAGTTCGTTATCCATTGGCTAAATGGGACTTGTTGGTTGACTCAACAATCAATTCTAAAGATTCATTGTTGTACGTGTACAATTTGTTGATGGAAAATCCAGGATTGGTATTGGAGTTGAGCTCTCATACTGACCCACGTGGAAATGACGTTTACAATCAGGTTTTATCTGAAAACCGTGCTAAGGCATGCTACAAATACTTAGTTGAAGAAAAAGGTGTAGATCCTAGACGTATCATTCCGGTAGGTAAAGGTGAAAAAGAGCCAAGAACTATGTATGTGAATGCCGGTAAATATTATGAATTGGAGCCAAAAGGAGCAGATGGAAATCCACTCCCAGGCACAAAAATGGTTCAGCTTACAGAAGCGTATATGAATCCATTTAAGAAAACAAATAGAGCACTATTTGAAACACTTCAACAATATAACAGACGAACGGAAGGTAAGGTTATTACGCTAGAGTTTAATCCTGAGACCAATACCGAAGTGCCAAATCCTGATTACAAAGAGTACAAAGCGCTTCCTAAAGCGAGATAAACTCGATTGAAATATAAGAAAGCTGTCACACAAGTGGCAGCTTTTTCTTTTTCCATCAAATGAATTTCTTACCTTTGCACTTTCTTTTATTATATGTCAGATATTCGATACAATTTGAGAGGTGTTTCTGCCGGCAAGGAAGAAGTACATCAAGCAATAAAAAAAGTGGACAAAGGGCTTTTTCCAAAAGCTTTTTGCAAAATTGTTCCTGATTATCTGACAGGCGATCAAGATTATTGTATTGTAATGCATGCTGATGGTGCTGGAACAAAATCCTCACTTGCGTACACCTACTGGAAAGAAACTGGTGACATCTCTGTATGGAAAGGAATTGCTCAAGATGCATTGATTATGAATCTTGATGATTTGCTTTGCGTTGGCGCTACAGACAATATTTTGTTGTCTTCAACAATTGGAAGAAATAAAAATAATATTTCTGGCGATGTGATTGCAGCCATTATCAACGGAACAGAAGAGTTATTAGAGACTTTAAGAAGTCAAGGCATTGGCATACATTCAACTGGTGGTGAAACTGCTGATGTAGGCGATTTGGTGCGAACAATTATTGTTGATTCTACTGTAGTTTGCCGCATGAAAAGAGCAGATGTCATTTCCAACCACACCATTCAACACGGAGATGTAGTAGTTGGCTTAGCATCATTTGGGAAAGCAAATTATGAAACTGAATACAACGGTGGAATGGGATCAAACGGACTTACCTCTGCTAGGCATGATGTCTTTTCAAAAGATTTAGCAAATAAATATCCTGAAAGTTTTGACCCCGAAGTACCAAAAGATTTGGTGTATTCCGGATCTAAGAGATTAACAGATGATGTAAAAAATAGCCCGATTGACGCTGGGAAGTTGGTGTTGTCACCTACACGAACTTACGCGCCTATCATCAAGAAAATCATTGATAAGTACAGAAATGTTATTCATGGAATGGTACATTGTTCAGGTGGAGCGCAAACAAAAGTGTTACACTTTGTTGATGACGTACATGTGATTAAAGATAATTTATTTCCAATTCCTCCTTTGTTTGAACTTATTCAAGCTGAATCTAAAACAGACTGGAAAGAAATGTATAAAGTGTTTAACATGGGGCATAGAATGGAAATTTATGTATCAGAAGAATATGCACAAGAAATCATTTCTATTAGCCAATCTTTTGGTGTAGATGCTCAAATCATTGGTCGAGTTGAATCTTTCAAAGGAAAACAAGTTACCGTTCGCTCTCAATTTGGCGAATTTGTTTACAATTAATGCACGTAATATAAATGCAAGAACTATTAAGTAAGTTAGAAGCGATTCATTTTCGATTTGTTGAAGTTGGAAAAATGATTACTGATCCGGATATTATTTCGGACATGGAGCGTTATGTAAAGCTAAATAAAGAATATAGAGACTTAGAAGAGGTTGATCAAGCATACAAAAACTACAAGAATATTCTTGATAATTTAAAGAGCGCCAAGGAATTACTTGAAGTTGAGACTGATTCAGAAATGCGTGAGTTGGCAAAAGCTGAGATTGATGAATTGGAGCAAAAGAAACCTTTGGTTGAAGAAGATATCAAGGTACTCTTGATTCCAAAGGACCCGGAAGATGATAAGAATGCTATCCTTGAACTTCGTGCTGGAACCGGTGGCGATGAAGCCTGTATTTTTGTAGAAGATATTTTCAGAATGTACACCATGTTTTTTAAAGAAAAAGGGTGGAGCGTTGAAATTATTAATACATCAGAAGGGTCGGTGAAAGGTTACAAAGAGGTTTCCATGAATATAACAGGGGCCGGTATTTATGGTATGCTGAAATTTGAATCTGGTGTTCATCGTGTGCAACGCGTACCAGAAACAGAATCTCAGGGTCGTGTTCATACTTCAGCAATTACGGTTGCTGTTCTACCAGAAGCTGAAGAAGTAGATTTTGACTTGGATATGAACGATGTGCGAAAGGATACTTTTAGAGCATCCGGAGCTGGAGGGCAGCACATCAACAAAACTGAATCAGCAATTCGTCTAACGCATATTCCAACTGGTGTGGTGGTTGAATGTCAAGATGGACGTTCCCAGCATAAAAATCTTGAAAAAGCTATTTCAGTATTGCGTTCTCGCTTATACCAAGCAGAATTAGATAGATTGCATCAAGAACGTGCAGCTCAGCGTAAAACATTGGTTTCTACGGGAGATAGATCTGCAAAAATCAGAACATACAATTATCCTCAAGGAAGAATTACCGACCACCGTATCAATAAAACAATGTATAACTTAAGCGCATTCATGAACGGTGATATTCAAGAAATGATCGATTCTTTGAAGATGGCTGAAAATGCAGAAAAAATGAAAGGCGAACTTAACTAAATTGTCTTACTTTTCAAGTTGTTAAATTTGATTTGTGAAGCGTTAATTGTGTCATTTTTTTTGCAATTTTACCCTACATTTTATTTATGCATGAAGAATTTATTCCTAACCCTTACTGTTCTATTTTATATTACGCTTTATTCGCAAGAAAATTTCACACTTAGTGGATATGTACGAGATTTTAAAAAAGGTGAGGAAATTATTGGTGCTACTATTCGAGTAAAAGATCAGCGTTTAGGTACTACTTCAAACGAATATGGTTTTTTCTCGCTTACATTGCCTCAAAATAAATACCTCATTCAAGTTACTTTTCCTGGTTACTTAACAATTGAAAAAGAAGTTGATTTCTCAACTTCTCAAACGTTTGATTTCCTTTTGAAAACTGAAAGCGATGAAAAAGAATTGGATGAAGTCGTAATTTCAGCTGAAAAAGCAGACCATAATGTGACAAATCCCTTAATGGGTGTTGAACGCCTCGACCCAAGAGAAATTTCAAAAATCCCCGTAATTTTTGGTGAAAAAGATTTAATTAAAACGATGCAATTGTTGCCCGGTGTTAAAAGCGCGGGAGAAGGAGGTGCAGGATTTTATGTACGAGGAGGTAGTGCAGATGAAAATTTAATTTTATTGGATGAAGCACCGGTTTACAACGCAAGTCATTTGATGGGTTTCTTTTCAACCTTCAATTCAGACGCGATAAAAGATGCGTTGTTGTATAAAGGAAATCAACCTGCAAATTTTGGCGGACGACTTTCTTCTGTTCTTGATATTAAAATGAATGAAGGAAACAACAAGCGATTTAATGTTGGTGGAGGAATAGGGTTGATATCATCTAAACTATTGGTTGAAGGTCCAATTGTAAAAGACAAGGCCTCTTTTCTTATTTCAGGAAGAAGGACCTATGCCGATTTGTTTTTAAAGTTATCAGATAAATTTAAGAACAACAAGCTGTTTTTCTATGATTTAAACGCCAAAGTCAATTATCGAATCGGTAAAAAAGACCGATTATACCTTTCAGGATATTTTGGAAGAGATAAGTTTGGCTTGGGTAAAACGTTTGGTATCGATTGGGGCAATGCAACAGGAACAATGCGTTGGAATCACGTAATCAATGAAAAATGGTTTTCAAACACTTCTTTTATTTACAGTAAATACGATTACAAAATTTCCATTTCTAGCGGTGACATAGCTTTAAAAATCACTTCGCAAATACAAGACTTTAATTTGAAACAAGAATTTCAATGGTATCCGAATATGCGGAATAAAATCAGAATCGGATTTAATGCAATCAACCATGGCATTACACCAGGACAAATTGAAGGCAACGAAGCATCTGGAATTAATGCTGAAAAGTTAAAAGCATGGCAAACACTGGAAAATGCAATCTATATCAGCAATGATTTTTCAATATCTGAAAAACTGACAATGAATTATGGACTTAGGGGGTCAAACCTAATTGCTTTTGGAAACGGAAGAAACGTGTACACATACAACAAAGACGGTTCTGTTGCCACAAATGAGGTGATAAAAAATGGGAAAGTATTAAAATCCTATTACCTAATTGAACCTCGAATTTCTTTTAGTTGGCAGTACTTAAAAAGTCAGTCGATAAAGTTTGCTTATGCTAGAAACACACAAAATATCCACCAAATCTCCAATTCTACAATGTCCTCACCAACAGATATTTGGCTTTCAACCAGCTTAAATATTAAGCCAGGAATTTCGGATCAAGTGGCATTGGGTTGGTTTAAAAACTTCTTAGATAACAAGCTGGAATTGAGCGTTGAAACATATTACAAATGGTTACAAAATCAAATTGACTACCGTGATGGGGCGAATCAGCAAGCAAATGAATTGTTGGAAGGGGAAATATTGACAGGAGTGGGAAGAGCGTATGGCTTGGAAATTATGCTCAAGAAAAAAGTAGGCAAGTTTACAGGATGGTTGGGTTACACATTGTCAAGAACTGAACGAAAAATCGAAGGAATCAATGAAAATAAGTGGTATTTAGCTAAACAAGACAGAATGCATGATTTGTCCGTTGTTGGTATTTATGAGATTACGCCAAAATGGTCTATCTCCGCACTCTTTGTGTTCTATACCGGCAACGCAGTTACGTTTCCTTCTGGGAAGTATCAAATCGATGGTCAAACATATTATGTCTATACACAAAGAAATGGATACCGAATGCCAAATTACCACCGACTAGATATTGGGGTGACATGGCTTAGGAAAAACACGAAAAAATTTGAAAGCAGTTGGAATTTTTCCATTTACAATGTGTATGCACATCAAAATGCATATTCAATCTCATTCAGAGAAAACGCAGATGACCCAACAAAAACTGAAGCCGTTCAGACTTCTCTTTTCCGTTTAGTTCCATCTATTACGTATAATTTTAAATTCAAATAATATGAAGTTAAGATTCGCACTATTTTCAACGTTCGTTTGTATTCTTTTAGCTTCATGTGAGAAAGTGATTGACCTTAAGTTGGATACCATTGATCAAAAAGTAGTTATTGAAGGACAAATTTTGTTAGGTGACACCATTCAACGTGTAAGAGTTACAATGACTCAACCATTCGATCAAAGCACAAACCCTCCTGCTGTCAACAATGCAGTAGTAAGCGTAACAGACAACTTTGGAAACATAGCATCATTTACCTCCGTTGGAAATGGCTGGTATGAATTGCAAAACTACGAAGGCTTTGAAAACCGTACTTACACGTTAAATGTTGCTGTTGATGGTAAAAACTATTCTGCTAGTAGTACAATGCCACAAAAAGAAACGCTATTTCAATTAGTCACCCAATCTATTCCTTTTGGCATGGATTCAATGTTGATGATGATTCCAGCGCATAATGATCAGCTAGGTGTAGAAAATTATTATCAATTTCATGTATATATCAATGGTATTAGAGACAAAAGCATCTATATTCAAAACGATCAATTAACAGATGGAAACCTCATGGTTGAAGCATTCTTTGTTACTGATTTGAAGAAAGGAGATTCATTACGCTGTGATATGTTTTGTATAGATAAACCTGTTTACAACTATTTCAATCAATTGAGTGTAAATCAATCAAGTTCCGCTACGCCCGCCAATCCTGTCTCTAACTTTTCAGGCGGATGTTTAGGGTATTTTTCAGCACGCACTTTTGACTCAAAGACCATTAAGGCCGGGCAGTAATACTTTGTAAAAGGATAGGTGCTCCAGCATTAAAATTATACTATTCACAATATCTTTCTCAGCCGCATCTAAGTATTAATTTATAATTTTACAACATAATAATTATTCATGAATCGTAAAGAATTAATCGCTCAAATAAAAAAGAAGGAATCATTTCTTTGTGTTGGTCTTGATCCTGATTTGGAAAAAATACCTTCACATTTGTTAAATTATGAAGACCCTATTTTTGAATTTAATAAAGCCATAATTGATTCAACCAAAGATTATTGCGTAGCGTACAAACCAAATATTGCCTTTTACGAGGTGCTTGGACCAAAAGGATGGGAATCATTAAAAAAAACGATAGATTATATTCCAAATAATTGCTTTATCATAGCCGATGCAAAACGTGGGGACATCGGGAATACTTCAAATTATTATGCTAGAACATTTTTTGAATATTTGAACTGTGATGCTATTACAGTTGCCCCGTATATGGGCGAGGACTCGGTTACTCCATTTCAAAACTTCCCCAATAAATGGGTAATTTTGTTAGCTCTAACATCTAATGTTGGGGCGCTTGATTTTCAATTCACACCGGATATTCACGGCGAGGAACTGTATAAAAAAGTATTGAAGAAAAGCGCAAAGTGGGGAACGGATGAAAATCTAATGTATGTAGTTGGAGCCACTCGTGCTGAAAATATAGGTGAAGTTAGAAAAATCGTTCCAAATCATTTCTTTCTTGTTCCAGGAGTAGGTGCTCAAGGTGGTAGTTTAGAAGATGTTGTTCATTACGGGTGGAACAAAGATTGCGGATTGTTGGTAAATTCATCTCGAGCAATTATTTATGCTTCAAATGGAGCTGATTTTGCAGAAAAAGCTAGAATTGCAGCTAAGGAAGTACAGCAGCAAATGAAAAAAATCTTGTTAGAAAAACATTTTGTTTAAAGAAAAGAAATTATGGGTACAATTGCACACTTTGGCAGCTGTGAATAACGAAAAAAAGTTGAAAATTATCCGTTTATTTAGAAATTCGGATAAAAGTTTATATAATAGTGATCTAGCCAACTGAATACAAAGGGATAAGTGTTTTTAACGGTTATTTAATATGTATTGATTTTATGGCATTTTCGAGAGGTTGATTCGCTTCAAATTCAGATACAGCAAGGACATAAGTGTTTTTAACGGTTATTTTTCATTATCCCTTGCATATGTCATAATAAATCTTATTTTATTTCACATCACGCCTTCAAATATTTAGTTTAACGTACTCATTTTCTAATCAGAATCACAAAATCATTGCACTTTTCAACATATTTTTTTCACAATAGTTTGTTTAATAAAAAATATCGTTATCTTTGCATTCCAAATTTTGAAAATAAATAGAATTATAATATGTTAATTATTCCAGTAAAAGAAGGCGAAAATATTGAAAGAGCGCTTAAGAAGTACAAGAAAAAATATGACAAAACAAACGTCATGAAAGAATTGCGTAAGCGTAAAGAATTTGAAAAACCTTCAGTTACCAATCGTCAACAAAACATCCGTGCAGCTTATGCGCAACGCATGAAGTCGATTGAGGCATAATTGAATCACACTTATTTTATTAAAATCCAGTACCAAATAGTGCTGGATTTTTTTTTGAAAACAAATTGAAGCTTTCTATTTCTCAATAAAATAATTTTATAATTCAGTAAATTATTTACTACTTTAGTAAAGATGCATGTTGACAATTTTATCCAATATTTACAATTTGAAAAACGATATTCAAGACACACAGTTTTGGCATATCAACAAGATTTGTCACAGTTCACCGAATTTGCTGAAATTAAGTCAGCTCAAGATTGGCTAGAAATCAATCACCATATTGTAAGGGCATGGATTGTTTTTTTAATTGAAAATAAACACACCAATCGATCTGTTTCCAGAAAACTTTCTTGCTTACGATCGTTTTATAAATGGCTTGCTTCTAACGATTACGCTGAAGTTAACCCATTGTTAAAAGTAAAAGCCCCTAAAATCGAAAAACGTTTGCCTCAATTTGCTAAGCAGTCAGAGATGAACACAGATAAAGACAATTCATTATTTGGGGATGATTTTGAAGGATTGCGCGATGAGCTTCTGGTGGAAGTGCTTTATCAGACTGGCATTAGACTTAGTGAATTAATCAATCTTCATAATTCAGACATTCACCCACAATCTATAAAAGTGTTAGGCAAAAGAAACAAAGAACGTATTATACCTATAGGCTCAGAATTGTTTCATAAAATTCAAACCTATCAAAACTCAACGCCAGATGGACCAGATAAAGCCGTTTATTTATTTGTTTCTAAAAAAGGGTTAAAATTGAATGAAAAATTTGTTTACAGAAAAATAAATTCTTACCTTGGTAGTGTAACGAATTTGCAAAAGAAAAGTCCGCATGTTTTACGTCACACTTTTGCGACACACATGCTGAATAATGGATCAGGTATGGAAACATTAAAAGAACTATTAGGCCACTCAAACTTGTCTGCAACACAAGTTTACACGCACAATTCGTTTGCTCAAATTAACACGATTTATTCACAAGCTCACCCGCGTGGGCACAAAAAAAAGTAATATGGAAGTAAGTATTCAAGCAGTAAATTTTAAAGCTGATAAAAAGTTGATAGACTTTACAGAAGAAAGATTAGCAAAGTTGCGTTTATTTTATGACCAATTGATTTCAAGCGATGTTCATTTCAAAGTTGATCAAAAAAGCGATAAAGAAAACAAAATAGCAGAAGTTCGAATTGCAATCCCCGGCAATGACCTTTTTGCTAAAAAACAATGCAAATCTTTTGAGGAATCAGTTGACCAGTGTATGGAAGCATTGATTGTACAAGTTAAAAAACACAAAGCAAAGCTTGTTAAATAATCCTGTTAATGAAACAGTTAAATGAGCGAAAATATATTTCGCTCATTTTTTTTTAATTTTTTTTCATCAAACAGTTGTGGATAATCAAATCTTTGCTAAATTTGCAAACCCAAACGGGAAAAGTTTAAGATAAAGCGTTCTTTTAAATCATAAACCAAACTTTAATGCCGGTGTAGCTCAGTTGGCCAGAGCAGCTGATTTGTAATCAGCTGGTCGGGGGTTCGAATCCCTCCACCGGCTCACATTAAAGGATGGGAGTGTCGCATAGTGGCTATTGCAGCAGACTGTAAATCTGTCACCTCACGGTATCGCTGGTTCGAGTCCAGCCACTCCCACGAACAAATTTTATAAGCGGGA
>JBDHXR010000049.1:0-19789 GCA_039810825.1 Fluviicola sp. | reverse complement strand
AGTAGTTGCCTTAAGGCTTGAAATTTACTAAAGCACTGTATCCAACCAATCCAAAAGAACTTGTCATTACACCACCAATAAACGTTGTGTCATTTACAAAGGAAAGTGAACCAGCCAAACGATAGCTATTCACACTTTGCGGATGATCTTTTTTGTTCATAAACGTTAACCTTCGTTTTGAAGTACCATTTGCATTCATTATCCACCAATCGGCTCCCTGCAATTGACCGGGGAAAATATTGCAATCTTTGCCTGTCATGTACACTATTTGCTGACCGTTTGGAGTATATGTTGGAGATTGAGCAAAGCTTTCGGAAGTCAGTTTTTCAGTTGAACCATCACTCAACTTCACGCGATAAATTGGTGTTTCAATCATGTTCTTGGTTTCAAACGTGCTATATATCAGCATATCTGATTTATCTGGGCTAATGCTTTCAACTTCGCCACCAGCCAACACATTTCCGGGTTGGTAGGTACGAATGTTTGAAAAAGTCGGATTTGGTGTCCATGAAACATCTGCAACTTTAAACACATACGCACCTGCAAGTAAGTTAAAATCTAATGGTATTGGAGCTTTCACTCGTTCTGTCCAAGCAAACATAGTTCCATCATTAGAAATAGCACCATGAATGATTCCACTGTCATAATCATTAGGCAGATTGGTAATTTGCCATGCCATAGAACCATCTCTTTTCAAAACCCACAAGTCTGTGTAAGCACCATATCCGGGAATAGCATCTTCAGGAACACGTGTGTGATCACTTTCAGTAACATAGTCAGTTTTTTCAATATAGCAAAATAGATATTGACCACTTGGATCCCACTCTTCAGCCCATTGTTGCTTGCTATTATCCCATCCTGAAAAGGTAACCTGAACCTCTCCGCTGCCATCATAATTTGATATAAAAATATGATAAACACCGTTTGCATCTGGTTTATTATACGCAACACTGTTGGTAGCTTGGTTATAAATAACGCCCATCGCATCGTTTTTATACAACTGCATTTGGGCATAGGAATTCGGATTTTGGATGCTCGGTTCTACTTCCTTTTTCTTACAAGAAAAGACTAGTAATAAACAGATACAAAAAGCAATGGTTTTCATAACTCGATCATAATGAATCAAATATAAGGCAATCAATTAATATACCAAAGAAAATAAAAAGAGTATTTTCAACCAATCTAGGCAATTAACTTATTTTTTTGTACCATTGAGTGTGAAAACAGTATTCGCACCGTTAGGACCACTACCACAAATATCATCGTCAAAGGATAAATTCACACTCTTTTTACTGAATTTCCCTATTTGTTGATGACAAACTCGAATCTCACCATCTTTATATACTTCAAATTGCAACTTGTCATGATCAAACCAATCAATGGTGATTTTCCCTTTGTCTCCATAAGAAACTTCTCCAGAATAATAAAAAGTTGTGTCAGCCTCTCCTATCCCCATTGTCCATGTATGACGGTGAAGGATGAACTCATAACTGCCGATATACTTATTCCGATAATCAAAAAGTTTTCTCTTACAACCAATTAGAATAACAAACAATGTTGTTCCCATCAAGATTTTTCGGAAAACTAAAAACATGTTTAGACAGGTTTAAGATGCAATTTAGACTTTTTTCTACTATATCCAAAATAAATAATCAATCCAATCAGTAACCAAATTGAAAATGCAATCCAATTTTTTAGTTCAATCTGGCTCATCATATACAAACATGAAAGAAGCCCCAACAATGGAATCAATGATAAATTGTGTTTTATCACAACAAAAATCATACTTAACGAAAACAAAATAAAAATCCAAGAAGGAATTTTGTGTGCAAAAGCATACATACTGCTGTGGTAAAATTTCACGTGCTGAAACCCTGCTTGCTTAACATCCTTAATCAAAGCATCTACAGATTTATCTGAGTAATAAGATTCTAAATCATGAGAAGCACTATTAATGGAAGAATTGTTTGAACTGTTTTTTTGTTGTGTTTCAGTATGCAGCACTTTTAGTTGCGGAGCATTTAATTGCATCAAAATTTCATTCTTTTCTTTCAAAACCGGTTGAAAACTTAGAAAATTAGAAGTTTCTTTTTTATACGTAGTAAAAGCTAAAATCAAGGCAAGAGCAACCAAAGTAGGATATACAAATTTGCCATTGACATATGGAGTTTTAAACTTACCTCTAGGAATATCTTTTTTATTTTGGAGCACCAATACACCTCCACAAACTAATACAAAAGCAAACAAAGTTCCGATACTGCATAAATCGGTCACCATGGTTAAATTCATGAAAAGCGCAGGAATTGCAACGACAAAACCAACCACAATGGTTGAAAAAGAAGGGGTCTTGTACTTTGGATGAATTTTTGAAAATTTCTTAGGCAACAAGCCATCGCGACTCATCGACATCCAAATTCTAGGTTGCCCCATTTGAAAAACAAGCAGCACAGAAGCCATGGCTATTACTGCAGAAACAGCAATGATTCCTGACATCCATTTAAGGTCTAGTTTATGAAAAACATAAGCCAAAGGATCTCCAACTGCCAATTCATGATAGGAAACCATACCAGTAAGAACTAAAGCAATTGCAACATAGAGAATTGTACAAATGATAATTGCCCACATCATTCCTTTTGGCAAATCTCTCTGCGGGTTTTCACATTCCTCGGCAGTAGTAGAAATAGCATCAAAACCAATGTATGCAAAGAATACTGCTGAAACACCTTTTAAAATTCCAGAAACACCGTTGGGTGCAAATGGACTCCAGTTTTCAGTATCTACATAGAAAATGCCAACAGCAATAACCAATAATATGATTGCAAGTTTAACAACAACCATAAGGTTACTCGCATTTCTACTTTCTTTCATGCCTCGGTACACCAACCAAGTGATTAAAACAATAATAAACAAAGCAGGAAGATCAAAAACAAGGTGTAAGCCTAAAAACTGCGGTGCTTCTACCCAAGCTGTATGTGTAGCTTGCAGAGATGCGCTTAAACTTTCTAACGATTTACCACCATGAATTAGATTCATCGCTTCATTGTAACCGTTATGAGCTGTAAGATAATCCATTTGTATCCATTGAGGCAAGTGAACATTTAACCCTTCCAGCATACCCGTTAGGTAATCGCTCCAACTTATTGCAACAGTAATATTTCCAACGGCATACTCCATAATCAATGCCCAACCAATAATCCAAGCAATAATTTCTCCGAAAGCAACATACGAGTATGTATAAGCAGAACCAGAAACAGGAACCATTGAGGCAAATTCTGCATACGCAAAGGCAGCAAACCCACATGCTATTGCTGTAAATAAGAAAAGAAAAATTACTGCCGGCCCTCCGTTGGAACTGGCTTCTCCGATTGTTGAAAATATACCTGCACCAATGATGGCAGCAATCCCAAAAGCAGCTAAATCTTTAACACGTAGATGTTTTCCAAGAGCTTCGTTCCCATCAGAATTCAATTTTTCTGTTGCAGAAAGTATTTCTTGTACTGTTTTTTTTCTAAAAAGTGAGTTTGGTTTCATATAGTTTTCTGAAGCGAAACAAATATACAACTTTAGTAAAGCTAATTTACCGTTTATACCTCTAAAAGAAAATATTGTATAAATTTGCTAAGATATTTACAACCAATTCATGTTCGTTGTATTTAATAGAAAAGTTTAATATCAATTTAATTAGAGAACTATGAAACTAAAATTATTTTTCTTATCTTCATTATTAACAGGAGCATCTTTTGCTCAATTTACACAAGCTAACGAACCAACAGTTGGTCAATCTGTTACATTGTATGTAGTAGATTCAAATGCAACTAACTTAGCAGCAGTTACAGGAACCGGTGTTACTTGGGACTATTCAACTTTAGGTGGATACGGGGCTGCAGCGAACAAAGTGATTGCAGTTACAGACCCATCAGGTACAACGCACTACAGTTCATCACAAAAAGCAATAGAAATTCCTGGGTTTTTAACAGGATATTATACTTCTACTGCAAGTTCAAGAAAATCTCAAGGATTTGCATTTAGTGATCCGGGTTCAGGGATGTCTGCAGATGTTGTTTTTGATTCTGATGATGAGTTAGTTATGAATTATCCTTATGCAGTAACCAATACATTGACAGATGCTTTTTCTGGACAAGTATATTCTTCTTTAGCTCCAACACCTTTTGCTTGTACAGGAAGTGCAACAACAATAGTTGATGGTTCTGGAACTTTGAAATTAGAAGGTCAAGACATTTCAAATGTGTTACGCTTCAAAATTGAAGAAAACGCTACTGCTACAATTCCTTTGATGGGTACAGTAACAGTGCACCGTGTGCAATATGAGTATTATGATTTGGCAAACTCAAATTTGCCGGTTTTTGTTCATTGCTTAATGGAAATCAATTTGGCTGGAACTCCTTCTTCAAATACGTTAATCTTAAGTAAAGTTTTACCAACAGGAACTGTAGGATTAGCATCAAATAATGCTGTAGAATTTTCTATGTATCCTAACCCTGCAAAAGAAACAGTTTCTTTCAAAGGTTTAACAGGTTCTGAGTCTGTTCAATTGATTGACTTAGCTGGAAAAGTAGTTTTCGCTACGAACTCTATTGTATCAAACACAATTGATATTTCTTCAGTAGAAGCTGGTGTATACAACGTAGTTGTTACTTCAAACGGAAACAAAACAGTTAAGAAATTGACTGTACAATAAGAATAAATAGAAATAAATGGAAGAGGCTGTCTCATATTACTGAGCAGCCTTTTTTTTATACTATTTTCTTATGGCATACGTAGTTCTAAAAACTTGGATCCTTCAAGAAATAATAGAGGCAATCAAAAAGAAAAATCACCTTTAGAATAAAAGCTAGAATTAAGAAAAAATTAAAAGTAATGAAGCCTGAAAAAATTGTAGGCATTCCAGTTTTAAGTAACTCGCTGAAATAGCACTATGAAGTTAATTTGATGACCTTAGTATTGGTCAAAAAGGAATTTATTCATTGTTGGATTATAATAAAAGCTTACAAGCTTCATAATCTATTTTTGAGAAATGCCGTGGATCTCGAGGAAGTTTCTTGAAGTGTTTAATTTCATCAATAGAGTCAATTATAGAGAATAGTTGTTTGCGAATAGTTTCATTTGTAACTGCTTTTGAAAGCTCAACTAGAACAATAATTTTAGTGCCTTTTTGAAGTATTGTTCCGATCGTTACACCATCAATGGATTGCAACAAATTTTCAATAATAAATGGGGCGATAACATTATCATTAGAATGAATCAGCATGTTGCATCTTCCTGTAAGAAATAAGTTTTCATCTTTAATAAAACCACTATCACCTGTACGGTGCCAACATTTGCCATTGATAAAAATTTTATTGCGTAATAGAGCATCTTGATTATTATAATAAGCATCTAAGACGTGTGTTCCTGCAACAATAATTTCCCCAATTTCCCCTTCCGAAACACAACATTCGTTGAGTTGATGTTCATTTTCAAATGATAATATCCCATCGGAAATAGGAATGATTTTTACTTCCGTTACATTTGCAGGAACTCCAACATTGAGTCCTGATGTAAATGATGTTTCTTCATACCTGCAAAGTGTGTGAGCATGAATAGTACTTATAGGTTCTGCTTCTGTAGAACCATAAACAATTTTGATTTCCGCTTGTGGAAATGTGGTTATGTACTGTTTGGCTTCACGCGGAAAAACAGGAGCTCCACCTGTAAATATTTTCTTCAAATTAGGTAAATCATTGTGAGTTTGATCTAAATAAAAAGCAATTGATTGAACAAAGTAAGGCGAACCAATGATTACAGTAACCTTGTGTTTTTGAAGATGAGAAACAACTTGAGTTACGTTCAGTTTTTTCTGTTTTTTTGGATTGAAATTGGCAACAATTGAAGTACACCCAAGTCCTAAATTAATGAGCAAAACAATTGGCAAAGAAGTCAAACCTATGTCATCTGAAGTGGAATTTAATTCTTTTTCCAATGCCTTAAACTGTTCCTTTAAAAAACCGTGGGTACGTTTTGCAGCTTTAGGTGTTCCTGTGCTACCTGTTGTAAATGTAATCAATGCAATGTCTGATTTTACAGTTGATTGTAGTGAAGATTTAAGATTTACTTTTTTGTGTGCAACCCCTAAATGGATGGGTATTTTTCGCAAACTTGATGAAAAAAAAGATAGCATTTTCAATTTCCAACCGCCAATAACTGCCTTACAATCGGCAATGTTACAACATAGTTCCAAGCGTTTTTTACTAACCCATTCATCTAAGAAAACCGCTGTTGCTCCCACTTTAAATAAGGCAAGTGCAATTCGATACAAATCCAATGACATCGGAACAAACACAAGTACTCTGTCACCTTTTTTAATTCCTTTTAACTGAAAATAGTTGGCTGTTTCATCGACTAGATAAGCCAAATCTCCAAAACTTACTTGTCGATTTCCTTCAATAATTGCCGTTTTATCAGGATGCTTTTTGGCTTGTTCAAAAAACAAATGTGTGATGTTGAACGCTTCCATTATTGACCTTTTTCTACGTTTTGTTTGATGTTTTTCATATTTCGTTCAAAAATATCTTTAATCCAAAATGAACCAAGATACATTTTATATAGCTCTATTAATCCGGGTTTGTAATCTTTGAAATAAACAGTAAAAATCAAGCGCGTTTTGTTTATTGATATAGCTTCGTATAGTTGACGTGTGGCTAAATGACTTGCTGTCATTGGGAAATCATGATAGTTGTATAGTTCAAGTTCTCTTGTTTTATTAGGTATATTTTCAGTGATTAACTCGTCCCAACATCTTCCTTTTTCATCTTTGTTGCAAAAAACTCTTCTTTTAGAACCAACTGTTCCATCGGGATAAGTAGCTGTATTTAAAGGTGAGATGTGGTCAACATAAACTGACCATTTTGATGCGTTTGCTGAATTTCCAATATAGCGATATACTTCTTCAACAGGTTTATTGATTTCAATGCTTGTTTTAACCACTTTGTAGTCGAAACCTTCATGTTTTCCATAAGGACTTATCACAATCATTACGATGGAGGCAACAATAAAAAGGATAATTGCCCACATTAAAAATTTAAAGGATTTTCCCATACAGTTTGTATTTTTTGAAAGATATTCCAAGGAAATTTTTTGATATTTTAGGAGATGTTCCTTCCTCTTTTATAAATGCATGAACAACACTTTGAAATCCTTGTTGGTGTGCTAACTTATATATTTTTTGTCCTAATAAATGTCCTAATCCTTGCCATTTTTTTGCGGAATTTCGAGCAATTGTTTTGATGATTAAGCTTTTTTCTTGTGTGTTATAAATGTCTTGGATGCAAAAAATAACGCCTACGATATGTTGGTTTTCATCTTCTGCAATCAATACAAATCGACGGTCAATAAATGCTTTGTATTGCAAATACTTATTGATGAAATCTGCTTTATTAATTGGAGTGAAGAGAAAGTTTGTTTTGAAAGCCTCCAACAAAAAAGTATGTAATTTTTCTAATTCTAAAGCATATTTTTCGAGATCAATTTCACGAATGGAAACCTTTAAATCTTTAAAATAATTTTCCAAATCCTTCATTCCGGGAAATGTAAAATCAAGTTGTTTTGTTTTGCTTGAAAAGTAGTTGGAAATTGTACTCATTCCCCAATCGGTAAAAAAATCATTATAGTAATCGGCTTGTAATTGCTCTGTAAAAAAAAGCGCGTCGTAATGTTGAACATTAAATCGATAATTTTCCCAAGTAGAACCATTCATTGGTCCTATGATAAATTCCATTTGCAATTCTTTACAATAAGCTTCTATTTGCTGATGAAAAAAGCATGCTACTTCGATGTCATTTATACATTCATAATGCCCAATACAGGCTGTTTTTTTATTTTGATATGTCAAGTCAGGGTTAAGATAAATCGATGCTCTTGCAAGAGCTTTATTGTTTTTAATGAGTACCAAACAGTTGTTTAAATAGCATCTTGGAACAGCTTCTGATTTTTTTATCTTCCAATCAGATTCTTGATAAATGTTTTCAACACACTCAACAAATAAGTGAAAGTTTTCTTTTTCAGGATATGTAAGTAAAATGGTCATTTTAGCGTGTGATACTCGAAGATAGTTTATTTTAATAAAGTTTTTATAATTCGAGGAGGATTTTAGAAAAAATCAAACCTACCAAAACAGAAATAGGAATCGTGAAATTATCCCAACCTTTTTTACTGATAGCTTCTGTAATAGTTGATAGAACACCAATAATCAAAGCACTGCAGATAATTTGTTTTCCGGAAGAAAATCCTTCTGAATTAATAGCGAAATTGACGACTAAAATCACCGAGCTGATGAAAAACATCGAACTTCCCATTATGGTTTTGCTATCATTTCCAACTTTGTATTTCCCGATTGGCCATTGCTTACCTGATAAGGCAGCAATAGGGTCACAAATGGCAAGAATGATAATGGGAAGATAATAATAAATGTATTGATGCTCGTAATAATCATAAGCTAAATAACAGGTGTAAACAGCAAGCGGATATGCTAAACTTCCAACAGATTTTCGTTCAATAGCATTAATCGAAGGTAGCAATTTGAATTTCAGACTTACGAGCAATATGATTGAAAACGAAGCGCACAACAATAACACTAACCAATGATTTCCGAGCATTAAAGGAAAGAATAGGGCTAATAAGCCTGTTCCAACATGAACAAGTTTACGTGTTAATTCCACTTTTACAGAAAAATAGTGATAAAGTATTTCTGCAAGAGCAAATAAGAGAAGAAAAGCCGTAGCAAGTATTAGTATGTTCTGAAAATCAGTGTTCATTTTTTCTGCTCTACAATAAATTTACGGTAAAAGAAGCCCATATCTTTTTCATCTAATTGATTCGATACCTCGTCTAAAAATACTAATTCATTTGGAAACACATCGCTTAATATTCGCGGAACCATGAGATTCCAATAGACTATTTTTCCATTTTCATTGAGACCTTTGATTAACTCTTTTCCAGTAAATTGAAATGTGTTTTTATCCATGTATTCGAAAATATTAGACAAATTCATTCGATCTACTTTTCCGTATTTTGTAAAAACTTCTTCTGCATACGCTTTTTCTATCTGTAAAGCATCGCAGTTATTTTTAATTGTCTGAAAATGGTCTTTTTGCAGATAATGAGGGAGTAATCCACCAAAATCACCCGTTAGATTATATCGTAGGATTAAATTCGTATGGGCTTTCACGCTGCTCAATTCTTTTTTAGCTTGATTAAAAATAAAATCTCCAACATTGAGTTGTACTTCTTTCAGAAATTGTGGGTCGCGACCATATTTTCCCATCACGTATTTGCTGAAAAAGATTTTGAAAAATAAACGCCATCGCCAGCTGTTCCATTTTTTGTGGTAAAAGGAGCTTTGTTCAAGTTCAGTTTTTACAGCCAACAATTCTTTTATTGTTTTATGAGAATGAATAAAAGGAAGCACTTTTTTAGCAAAATATTGAAAATATCGTTCAAATTTACCTTGATGAATAATGCCGTTTTTAATATTATCTTTGTGATTATCCCAATAATGCTTTGCATCTTTACTCAGAAAGGAAGCAACACTGAAATATATTTCTAGACGTTGTTCAGATGACGTGAAGCCAAGAAATTGCAACATTGTTTCATAGTCTAAATGCTGAAAACAAATTTTCTTCAGTTCAATTAAAAACAACTGAGCAGGGTTAATATCGACCGCTACAACTAGCTCAGGATTCGTGGTAAGTAATGAAAAGCTATTATCACCAGCTGAACCTATTGATATTATTTTATTTCCGTGCTCAGGAGTCAAACCATCTAAAAGTACATATGCATCTTCCCAACAGTTTGCATATCGGATAAAATCAAACGGAACTATTTCGGATAATTTATTTTTCATTCTTAAGTTAGAGTATGCAAAATATACATGCTAAATATTAATAATCTTCACGATTCCACTACTACCATCCATTTCAATCTCATCGCCTGTTTTTAATCGTTGTAATAATCCTGAAACGCTTACAATGCAGGGTTTTCCCATTTCTCTCGAAACAATTGCTGAATGACTCAATAAACTTCCTCTTTCCACGATAATCCCTATTGCACTTGGAAACAATGTTACCCATCCAGGATCTGTACTTGATGTTACTAAAATGCAACCTTCCATGTCAGATACCTCGTTTGGATTCAAAACCACTTTTACTTTCCCTCTTACAACTCCTGGGCAGCAACCAATTCCAGATAAGTCACCTTCTTGAATTTCGATTTTGTTGGTCGCATAAAAATCATTTGCATTATAAACAGTGCCATAGCTAGCGAATCGTTCAGAAGTGGAAGGCATTTTATCGAAGGTATCAAATTCTCCTTTTCTCATTTCTATGAGTTTTTTAAGATTTTGGGTAACACTTCGTCCTTCAATAAAGGCAAAGATTTCTTCTTTTGTAAGATAGAAGATATCTCTTGCCGATTCAATAATGTTTTCACTATAAAAACGACTTCCAATTGCCGAAAAAATTGTTCTCACAATCCCAAATGCTCGTGTGCGTTCGTAACGAAGATTTTCCCTTGCACTAACAAGTTCACGTGTTTTAGCAATTGCTTTTTTAAGTATTATTTTTTTTATTAATTTCCCTTTTAATGCAATATTGACTTCTGTTTCAGCTTTTTCACGTATTTCTTTTTCCAACGAGGAGTTAACTTTTGCTTCAGTAATATCCGATTTTACGTATGATTGCAATACTTTTATAAATAAACAAGGATTTTGTGTGTAAGAAATCGTTTCTAATTTAAGTTCGCCTACACATCGTTCGCCAAAGTCATGGATATAAGCTTTAATTTCAGAAAGCAAAATCTTGTAGCGTTCATCTTTGCTAATGTTTTCCCAAATAACACACTCATCATTTTCAATAAATAGCCTCTTCCATTGTGAATTATCATTGATAAGTGTTGCTATTTTTATGCTTCTATGTATTGGTTGCGTTGAAATAATATCTTGACTTCCACAAAGTAGGTCGTTGTGAATATTAGAATTGTCACTGATTTTATATTCAAGGCATTTCTTTTTGAGGATTCCAAACCAAATCATGGAAAAGAAATCGTTGAGCAAAGGTGTTTTCCACTCATTTAAAAGTTGTTGTTCAAAATTGAGCTGTAAATCCATCAATTCGTTGGCTGATTTTTGAGAAAAATCAATTTGCTTGTATTCAGAAATCACTTTGTTGATTAAACGCTGAAAATGCTTCCGTTTTCTTGCTAAGCTTCGGTAACGAATCACCATTTTTGCTACCATTTTAATGCTTTTCCACCATGCTTTTGTTTTTGAAAGAGGCTGATGGCTAGGTAGATCAAAACGTTCTTTTACACCCATCATCGTTTCCATGAAACGCGCATTGATACTATAGCCAGGAACTAATGCTAACATTTGATACCATGTTCTGAGATTGTAGTAAACCCTACCATTCATTAAACCTAGTGTATTTTTAAAAACACGACTGTTTGCATCAATTGTTTTATTGTCAACACCCAAAAATCCTGAAAAAATACGGTAAGCATCTTCATAAGATTTGCTGATAAAAGAAAAAGTGAGCGGAGTTGTAACACCGGGATAAGACTCGATAATATTGCTGTTGTCCCATAAAGTATATACATCAGTAGTGTCAGGAGTAGCCTCTAAGTTCGTAATTGCACGTGATTGCAATAAAAACAATTGCTCTTTTGAATAGGCAAATTCTATATCTTGGTATTTACCGAAAATATGAAAAACAGAGCTTAGGCAGTTTGAAATTTCTTTTAGCTGTTGGTGAGTTAATGCAGGCGCATTTGCATTATCTTCATTTATTTCAACAATAGTAGTCCCGCTTTCTGCCACTGAATCAAATGCAATTTTATATTTTTTTGATGCAATCTTTTCTTCTATTTTTTCATTTGAAACAGAATAAGTGTCAGCATCCAATTTGCCAGAAACCAAGCCTTCACCCAATCCATAAACAGCTGAGATAATTTTTTCTTTCCTGTTTCCATTGATAGGATTTATACCAAATGCTACTCCCGAAACATCTGCATCAATCATTTTCTGAATAATAACCGCAATTCCGTTGTATTTATTTAATTTATTTTCTTTTCTATAAGCAAGCACTCTTTCTGAAATAGCTGATTTCCAAACAGATTTAATTTTATCAGAGATTTCTTCATGAGTAACAAATAAAAAGGATTCATATTGACCTGCGAACGAGGCGGAGGAACCATCTTCATCAACTGCTGAAGAGCGGATAGCAAAATAATTCGTGTCCGGAAAGTAAGCTATTATTTCATCTAAGAAATTTGTGTCAAATTGATAGTTGTCAATAGTTTGCAAAGCATTTTCCCAATCGTTATTAACAGCAGATGAAAAGCATTCGACTGGTAGAACTATCCAACGGGGAACATTCCAATTTAGGTTTTGTAGTTTGGCTAAATGAAATGCTTTTCCACCGATACGGTCAATTGAAGTATTCTTAGCTTGTATGTCTTTTATGAAATTCAATTTTGAAGTTAAGTCTAAGTGTGATTATTAAAGTAGTATCAAAAATAATTATTTTCAATTCGTCTGACAAAAATCTTATGCAGAACTCATGATATTTATAAAAACCTTTCTATCATGGGAATGCCTCCTAGACTTAGATACATTCCAATTGTCCATAAAGCAGAAGCATACTCAATCATTTTCCCGTTGCGCTTGTTGTGTTGTTTTAAATAAAGTAAGGCAGGTATAAGGCATAGGATAAAAAAACTGAGAAGTATAAAAATTCCGATTGTGCCATATCCAGCATAGTTGGAGGCAATAATAGCTAGTAAAAATGAACAAAAAAGAATGCTTACCCAAAGTATGCAAGCTTTTTTGGGACCTAAACGTCTAGAGTAAGTAAGTACACCAACAGCCTCTTGTTCAGGAGATTTTATTTTTCGACCTATTTCTAGTACTATGCCACTCATAAACGAAACTGCAAAAAAGAATATTAAGCCTTTAGGAGCAGAAACACCTTCAAGCATCCAATCAATTCCGCTTGCATAAATATCAATCAGAGGAATGATAAGCATGTGAGAAACAACGTACCAAAATTGATTCTTTTTTAACCAATCGGAAATAAAAAATTCTTTCGCCATTAATAAGAGATAAGCTATGGCTAATCCGTATAAAATAAGCATTTCCGGGAAGAAAATTCCATTTAAGGCTATTTGTAGTGCTACAACAGAAATTCCTATGTTTCTAAGTTCTTTAAAACTGATTAATCCTCTTGGAACGGGTAATTCTTTTCGATACTTCGCGTCTTCATCGGCATCTTTGAATTCATCAAAAATTCGAACAAGAAGAAACATAGAGACAGTAGTGAAAATTCCTATTAAAAAATTTGAAATACTAACAAACCCATCAGTATCTCGACAAATACGCGAGTAAGCAATTGCTGAGAAACTAAATGAAGCCACTAAAATCCCATGCCCCAACAGTGGAAATCGTTCTTTTTGATAGATGTACAAACGTTTCCATAATGGAGCATTATTTTCTTCTACTTTGCTATATGGATTTGCCGATTGCACTTTATTTACTTTTTTTCCTTCCAAATTTTTTGTGAGCATCTGAAAATTGACCTGCTGACAGTGCAGCAGCAATACTCAACTCGCCTGCTAGGATAAGTCCACCACAAATTTCAGCATATTTTCGTGCATTGCCAGGTCCATAACACTCCATCAATTCCAAACATTCTCGTTGAGAAGGAAGAGAAGTGCCACCGCCAACAGTTCCTACAATGAGGTTGGGCATTGTAACAGACGCATATAAAGAACCATCTTTTTGTTTTTCCATACGTGTGATACCTGTTGCAGCTTCTGCTACACAAGCAACATCTTGTCCAGTTGCAAGAAACAACGCTGCTAAGCCATTTGCATAATGTCCATGCGCACCAATAGCACCACTTTGAATAATTCCTAAAGTAGAAGATTGCCAATAAGTAACCATTGCGTCCACATTGGTTTTTAATACTTTTTCTACAATAATTTGCGGCAATACTACCTCTGTTGTTACTTTTTTTCCTCGTGTAGAGATAAATGATTGAGCAGTTGCTTTTTTATCACCCGAATAATTACTTTCTAAAAACCAATGCTGGGGTTGAACAGGGCAGTTTTCTATGATGTATTTACAAATAGCATCGGTACAAATGGTTACCATATTTTGACCAGAAGCATCGCCAGTATAGTAGTCAAAGGTTAAAATCAAATGATTTCCTTCAATGTTTACCTTCATTTCATTGAACTTTGCATAATTACTGTTTTCAGCTGTAATTTTGTTGAATTGTTCCATTTGATTAAACACCCATGAAAGAAAAGTGCCTAATTCGGTAATGCTATTAAATTTAAACAACGGACTTCTTTGCACTGTTTCCATCAAACATACCGATGTAACCCCCCCAGCAAGTAAACAAGCTTTCGCACCTCTATGATACGAAGCAACAAGAGCACCTTCGCTTGTGGCCAGAGGAATAAAATAATCACCATTTGCTACTGTTCCAACAACTCTTATCGGACCTATTACACCTGTTGGAATTATTGTCATGCCGATATAATTTTCAATATTTCCTTCTAATAAATTTAAATCATTGAATTTTTTTTTGCCTGTCAAATAGGGCATTTTTATGCTAGTTTCTTGCTCTAAAAAAGTCAAACGTTGATTAGTACTTGCTTCACTTACACCAAATTCGATTGGTAAGCCATCATTTTTTGGGTTTATTATCGCTTTTTGATTAATAACATCAATGATCTTTTCTACTTTTTTAATATCATTAATACGTTTCCATGCTTCCTGAGCTTTATTTGAAGTCATAAATTAGAATTGAATTTTATTCGGACTAAGGTAGTTATAATATAGAAGAAGTCAATAGATAATATTGAACAGTTTAAGAAACGTGTTTTTTTATTTTAAAATAATCGCAAATTAAAGCCTATCACATTTCTATTTGAAATGCTCACAGAAAATCAAGAAATTTATAGAAATTGACTCGTCCTAAAATAAGATTGCTTTTATGCGTCCTCTTTTTTTATACGCCATTTGTAGTATTTCGGATTTCAAAAAAATTCACAATCTTTGCACGTTTTCAATTCTAACTTGATGAGATTAAGAAATTTACTATTATTTGTCTTTCTTTTTATTTTCAACTATGTGTCTGCTCAATGTTCGGCAGATGCTGGTCCAGATTCTTCAGTTTGTATCGGTGCAAGCATTCAACTTGGAGGAATTCCGGCTGGCACAGGAGCAGCGCCACTCACCTATACGTGGTCACCAGCTACCGGACTTTCATGTACAAACTGTGCAAACCCTATTTTAACAGTAAACACCAGTCAAACCTACACGCTTACAGTTGTCGATAATTTAGGTTGTACTACAACTGACAATGTTACTATTACTGCTTTACCTATACCAACGGCAAATTTCACCATAACAGGGAATAACAACTGTGCGAATATTCCTGTATCTTTCACAAACACGTCAACAGGAACAGGACTTTCGTATTCATGGAACTTTAATGACCCTTCATCCGGAGCATCGAACACAAGTATAGCAAGTAATCCAACACATGAATTTAGTCTAACAGGCTCAGGCTCCAATTCATACAATGTTGTATTGGTTGTAACTGATGCAAATGGTTGTACAGCTAGTTCAACGCAACCTGTAACCATTCAAGCATCTCCTGGTCCATCTCTATCAGACCCAATAACAGATATGAAGAATTGTGATGGGTCAAATTTTTCCATGAACGTTTATGACGCTTCTGCTACAAGTTCTATCTCTAATTACACTATTCAGTGGGGAGATGGTTCGCCAAATTACAACTCGGCATCTGCTCCTGCACCTGCAAATCACACTTATTCTACCAATGACATTTTTACCATGTACTACATTGTTACTGGTACCAATGGATGTGTGGATTCTGCCACATACAATGTTGCTAATATTACAAACCCTGCTATTGGAGCTGCAAATCCGGGCGCAACAACTGGCTGTGGACCATTGACATTATGTTTCCCTCTAAGTAACTTTTCCTCAAACCACAATACAACTTTTTATGTAGTGGACTATGGAGACGGATCTCCGAAAGACACTTTGCCACATCCTCCTCCAACTACAATTTGCCATACATATACACAATCATCATGCGGTCAGGGCGGAAACCAATACGTCTTTAGTATCAAAGCTATTAATAGATGTGATAGTTCTGAGGCAACCGTTAGCCCGATTCGTATTTATACAGGACCAGAGGCTCACTTCAACCCTGCTGCCATAAATAATTGCGTAAATACTCCAGTTCAATTCAACAATACAACTATTCCTGGTTTTAACAGTTCATGCAGCAATAGCACATTGTATCATTGGGATTTTGGTGATGGACAATCACTCAATACAACTACACTTACACACCCAAGTCACGTTTACACAGCTCCGGGGACGTATACAGTAACGCTCACAACAACAAATTTTTGTGGTTCAAACTCCGAATCGCATGATGTTTGTATAGAAATACCTCCGGTTCCTCTATTTAATCTTAACCCTGATACAGCTTGCGTTCCTTTTATCTCTCAAATCACAAATACTTCTACCTTACTAAACACATGTAATGTAAGCACCAATTGGACAGTAATTTTTAACGGTAGTCCTTGCTTACCTGGTAGCAGTGGATATAATTTTACAGGTAGCACGAATGCTGGATCAACAAATCCGCAAATTCAATTTACAAATGCCGGAAATTATTTTGTCCGATTAACTTTAACGAATTCATGCGGCGCTTTCAACACACAACTTCCGATAGTGGCTCAAACAATTCCACAAATCACTTTAAACCCTCTTCCTTCGATTTGTACAAACAGTTCAGCTAACCCAAGTGCAGTAGTAAATGATTGCTTAGAACCTTCTGACGCCTATTCTTGGACTTTCACAAATGGTTCGCCAACTACTTCAAACGCATTAACACCTGGGGCTGTAACGTACAATACAACAGGTACTTTCCCAATTTCTTTTAGTGCTACAAATAGTTGTGGAACAGCTGTTGCAAATACAACAATTACTGTAAATCCAATACCTCCTGTTCTAAACCCACAAGTAAACAGCCCTTTGTGCGAAGGTGATACAGCTCACTTTACTTCAGATTTTATAAGTGGTGTTACATACTCTTGGACTGGTCCAAATAGTTTTACTTCCTCACTTCAAAATTTTGATTTAAACACGTTGTTGCCTTCACAAGCTGGAACATATACACTAACCGGCTCATTAGCGGGGTGCCCAGGTCCAGCTTCTTCTGTGAACTTAGTCATAAATCCAAATCCTGTTGTTTCTGTAACACCTACAAATCCTTCTATTTGTTTAGGTGATGCAGTTACACTTACAGCATCAGGAGCTTCAATTTATACATGGACTCCTGCTACTGGACTGTCTGCCACAAATACTGCTTCTGTTAGCGCAACACCTCTTGCTACACAAACATACACTGTAACAGGGTCAAATGGCACATGTAGCGATACAGCAAACGTTACTGTTGTTGTAAATCCTCTTCCGATTGTGAATGCAGGAAACGACACAACGCTTTGTGACCAACCTTTCCCTGTGAATTTAATTGGTACTCCAGCAGGCGGAACATGGAGCGGCACGAACGTTACTCCAACAGGCGTTTTCACTCCAAATGGTGTTGGTGCGAGTGTGCTAACATATTCATTTACCGACGGAAACGGATGCTCAAACTCTGATACCAGAACGGTGAATGTTATTGCTCCTACTCAACCAAATGCAGGACCTGATTTTGATGTGTGCTTAAATGCAGCAAACATTACACTTTCTCCTACTCCTACTGGTGGCACTTGGACTGGAACCAACGTTACTCCGGCTGGAGTATTTTCACCAATTGCAGTTGGAACTTTTGCTTTGGTTTATCATTACGGAAACGGAAACTGTTTGCTTACTGATACCTTGCTTGCAACAGTGAATCCTTTGCCTGTGGTAGATGCGGGACTGGACTTTGCTTTATGTATTGATGCTTCTGCAGTTCCGATGCTTGGAACACCTGCGGGTGGTACGTGGAGTGGAAATGGTGTGGCTGCAAATGTATTTTCTCCTGCCACAGCAGGCGCAGGGACACATACGTTAACATACGCTTACACTGATGGAAACGGCTGTTCAGCTTCTGATAACCTCTTAGCTGTTGTCAATCCTCTTCCGATTGTGAATGCAGGAAACGACACAACACTTTGTGACCAACCTTTCCCTGTGAATTTAATTGGCACTCCGACAGGAGGAACATGGAGCGGTGCAAACGTAACTCCAACAGGCATTTTCACTCCAAATGGCGTTGGAACAAGCGTGCTTACATACTCATTTACCGATGGAAATGGATGCTCAAACTCTGATACCAGAACGGTGAATGTTATTGCTCCTACTCAACCAAATGCAGGACCTGATTTTAATGTGTGCTTAAATGCAGCAAACATTACACTTTCTCCTACTCCTACTGGTGGTACTTGGACTGGAACCAACGTTACTCCGGCTGGAGTATTTTCACCAATTGCAGTTGGAACTTTTGCCTTGGTTTATCATTACGGAAACGGAAACTGTTTGCTTACTGATACCTTGCTTGCAACAGTGAATCCTTTGCCTTTAGTAGATGCAGGACTCGATTTCGCTTTATGTATTGATGCACCTGCTGTTTCGATGTTGGGAACACCTGCGGGTGGTACGTGGAGTGGAAATGGTGTGGCTGCAAATGTATTTTCTCCTGCCACAGCTGGTGCAGGAACACATACGTTAACATATGCTTACACAGATGGAAATGGATGTTCAGCTTCTGATAACCTCTTAGCTGTTGTCAATCCTCTTCCGATTGTGAATGCAGGAAACGACACAACACTTTGTGACCAACCTTTCCCTGTGAATTTAATTGGCACTCCGACAGGAGGAACATGGAGCGGTGCAAACGTAACTCCAACAGGCATTTTCACTCCAAATGGCGTTGGAACAAGCGTGCTTACATACTCATTTACCGATGGAAATGGATGCTCAAACTCTGATACCAGAACGGTGAATGTTATTGCTCCTACTCAACCAAATGCAGGACCTGATTTTAATGTGTGCTTAAATGCAGCAAACATTACACTTTCTCCTACTCCTACTGGTGGTACTTGGACTGGAACCAACGTTACTCCGGCTGGAGTATTTTCACCAATTGCAGTTGGAACTTTTGCCTTGGTTTATCATTACGGAAACGGAAACTGTTTGCTTACTGATACCTTGCTTGCAACAGTGAATCCTTTGCCTTTAGTAGATGCAGGACTCGATTTCGCTTTATGTATTGATGCACCTGCTGTTTCGATGTTGGGAACACCTGCGGGTGGTACGTGGAGTGGAAATGGTGTGGCTGCAAATGTATTTTCTCCTGCCACAGCTGGTGCAGGAACACATACGTTAACATACGCATACACAGATGGAAATGGATGTTCAGCTTCTGATAACCTCTTAGCCGTTGTCAATCCTCTTCCGATTGTGAATGCAGGAAACGACACAACACTTTGTGACCAACCTTTTCCTGTGAATTTAATTGGCACTCCTGCAGGCGGAACATGGAGCGGCACGAACGTTACTCCAACAGGCGTTTTCACTCCAAATGGTGTTGGTACGAGTGTGCTAACATACTCATTTACCGACGGAAACGGATGCTCAAACTCTGATACCAGAACGGTGAATGTTGTATCGCCTATCCAATCGAATGCTGGACAAGATCTG
>JBDHXR010000048.1:0-19894 GCA_039810825.1 Fluviicola sp. | reverse complement strand
GACCCAACACTTTGAAATCGTTTTTCACTGTAGCATCTGCCTTCAATACGGCATTCCCATCCACTTTTAAATCACTTTTTACTCGCGCCGTTTTGTTGATGACAATGGAATCTTTCACAAATAAAGACGAATCTATACGTGCTGTACCGTTTACCTGCAAAGCAGAACTGGGTGTAGTGGTTCCAATTCCTACATTGCCAGATGGAGGAAGGGTATTAGTTTGCGAATACACACTTGCAGAAAACATGGTAATAATAAGTGCTTTAAACGCACATTTTAGGGTAGCTGGTAGCTGGTAGCTGGTAGCTGGTTTTGGTGTTTCATAACAGTAGTTTTTATAAAATTGATAGTACTAATGTAGTAATTCTTTTTTAGAAAAGCAAGGATCTTACTGCAAAATCATCGATCAATTGTTGCTAAGTGCTATGCTTTGGCTGAGTTTTAACAATCATGTTACTTGCTTGAAGGAGCTCAAAATAGGCATGAGTTATACTAAAAAAAGGTTGTTAAAAACAAAAACTACTGCTGGAATTAATCATCAAACTTTAATGTATTTTTGTGCCAAATTATTATTCGTGAACAAACTGCAACCCTTTCAGGTTCTGATATTTTTGGCTTGTGTATTGGCAATGCTTTCTGGGATTAGCTTCTTTGTGAAAGGTGAAAGCTTGACTGTATTTGGTGCTAAATTGCGTTTTTTAACTATTAATGACGCTTTAACTCCACCTAAACAAATTGAGAAAAAAGACATTAGTAAGTTTTTAGACATTGATACGTTGGGTATTGACACAGATGTTCAAGATACTACAGTGAAAAACACATTCAAATCAAACGGCTCTATGGGTGCGCCAACAGGTGGTACATTGCCTTCAGAATCTACTACAAGCTTGCAATATACAGAACAAGGATTGCATGCTTTACACGCATTTTTTGAAAAATTAGAAGCTGCATCCAATGGTAAAAAAGTACGAATTTTACACTATGGAGACTCTCAAATTGAGGGCGATAGAATGACGTCATACATACGTCAGCGTATGCAAACACAGTTTGGTGGATTTGGACCCGGGACTATACCTGCTCTAAATGTGTACAATACCATCACTTTCAAACAAGTGTGTTCGCCAAACATACAACGGTACACAAATTTTGGTGGACAAAGCTTGAAATCACGCAGATATGGCTCAATGAATACTGCTGCGCGCTTCACACCTGAATTTGACAAACTTGATAGCACTCAGCTTGCTAACATGGCTATTCAGAAAGCATTTATTGAAATTGAACCGACTAAAACAGCGTATTCACGGGCAAGAACATTCAACCAAGTACGTATGTTTTATACAAGTTGCGTGAAACCTTGTGCAATTTCAGTATATAATGGAAGTCAATTGATTCATCAAGATAGTTTAATCAACGATGGTAAATACCATGTGTTAAACCTTGAATTTCCAACAACACCTTCAAAGCTGCGCTATGAATTTTCAGCACAAGTTAGTCCAACCATTATTGGCTTTTCATTGGAAAGTGATTTTGGAGTGTTTGTTGATAACATTGGTATGCGTGGTTCAAGTGGAACTTTTTTTGGGAAAATTGACCAAACTACCTGTGCAAAAATGTACGATGATTTAAACGTAGAAATGGTGATCATGCAATTTGGCGGTAACGGCGTACCGTATATGAATGATTCAGTCTCAGCAAGACGTTTTGCGAAAAACTTCAAAGGACAACTTTACACCTTGAAAAAGTTAAGACCCAATGCAGCCATTGTAGTTATTGGTCCAAGTGATATGTCTATGCAAACACCAACCGGTTATGCTACCTATAAAATGTTGCCTTATTTAGTAACACAAATGGAAAAAGTAACAAAAGAAGTGGGCGCAAGTTATTGGGATTTATTTGGAGCAATGGGTGGTGAAAATTCGATGCCTAGCTGGGTTGAAAAAGGATTAGCAGGAAACGATTATATTCATTTCACAAACAGAGGAGCAAGCATAGCTTCTCAATTATTTTTTGATGCCTTGGCAAGTGAATTTGTAAAATGGAAACAAGGCAAGTAAGAACAAACACGTGAGCCGTAGCATATATTGGATGAAATTAAGTATCTATTTTTCAGTCATCATGTTTTTGCTGATTGCTTGTAATTTGCAATCTCAAGTGAAACCAAGTTCACCTGTGTCAAACTTTGATTCATTACAATATCCTGATTTTCAAAATTTAGATACCTCTTTGCATACTCAATTTCCTTTTATTCGATTTGATAGAAATTGTTTCCGGTTCTACACAAAAGAAAGTCCAAACTGGGAAAATTTATACACAGATTTTATTGAAATGGTCACCAACAAAGACCTAAAGTTAAACTTTTACCACATTGGAGGCTCACACATTCAAGCGGATGTTTATACCAACGATATTCGAACCTATTTACAGTCTCATTGGGGAAATGTACCCGGTGAACGAGGGTTGATATTTCCTTTTAACTTGGCTCATACAAACAATCCGTGGAATTATGAGTTCAAGTCACCAAATACATGGACAGGATATAGAAGTGTAACCTTTACTAAACCATACAACATTGATTTTGGTGTATTAGGCGCTGTGATAGAAACAACAGACTCTGTAGTTGAAGTAGCTTTTCATTACAAAAGAACCGAAGTGAAACCAGGTTTTTCACGAATTCGAATTTACCACAACAAAGGATTTTTCCCTTTTGAATTAAATTTTGGGGAAGATGAAATCTTGCTGTTGGATGAATATACCAATGAAAAACTTGGATACACCGAAGCAGTTTTTACTGATCCAATTGATACATTTAATGTGCAATTTAGGCGATTAACAAAAGAGACTTTACCGCTTCAACTTAGTGCATTTCAACTTAGCAACACCCTGCCCGGAATTTCATACACCGCAATTGGAATCAATGGAGCAGGACTATACACTTATTTAGGGAATAAAGATTTTGAAGAGCAATTGCAGGAGTATCCACCCGATTTTTTTGCGTTTTCAGTTGGAACGAATGATGCCAATGTGCCTTATGAATCATTTCGTCCGGAAGTATATAAAGACAATTTAGAGCAAATGATGCTAAAAGTACTGCGTGCCAACCCAAAATGTGCAATCTTACTAACTGTACCAAACGATGCAGGATACAAGAGGAAATATTACAACCGAAATGTGGCTAGAGAGCGTGAAGTGATCATCGAGTTAGCAAAAAAATATCAAGTCCCTGTGTGGGATTTTTATGGCATCATGGGTGAGTTAGGTTCTTCTAGAATATGGAGAAATGCTGGCTTAATGCGTACAGACCTCATCCATTTTACGGCAGAAGGCTACCACTTAAAAGGATCAATCTTTATTGACGCTTTTGAGAAATGGTTAAGACAAATGGAACAACTAAAAAAGTAACAGAGAAAGAAATAAATGGAGTCATTACAACAAATATTCAGCTTCGTACATATGTCGGCAGACGATCTAGCATTCAACCGCTTGAATTTCTGGGTCTTCTTCTTGGTGTTCATGATTTTATATAGCTTTCTCCATAAAAATCAATTGGTGAGAAGCATGTACATTACCCTTGCCAGTTTATTTTTGTATTATAAAACATCTGGCTTTTTTGTTACACTGCTTATCCTTTGCGTTACAGTAAATTTCTTTTTCGGTAAACGTATATATCGAGTTGAAGGAATAAAACGTAAGAAATGGATTATCGTATATTCCGTAATATTCAACTTATTTTTTCTGTTTTTCTTTAAATATGCCCATTTTTTCACAGAATCATTTAACCATCTTTTTCAAACAAAATTTGATATGATTAACCATTTTGCCCATTGGGGGAATGGATTTTTTGGCGAATATACCTTTGAAACCACAATCTTATTACCAGCAGGAATTAGTTTTTTCACATTTCAATCCATAAGTTATACTGTTGACATTTACCGAAATGAAATTGAGCCTGTAAAAAACTACTGGGATTACGCCTTTTACATCACGTTTTTTCCGCACGTTTTAATGGGACCAATCGTTCGTGCTCGTGATTTTATCAAACAAATTTATGAGCCGTATCAATTAAACAGTAAAGAGTTTAGCGAAGCTGTTTTCTTAATTATGAAAGGATTATTTAAAAAAATTGTATTGGCAGATTTTATTGCTACCCACTTTATCAATGCCATTGTTGACAATCCGGGAAATTACCCTGGTTATGTGAGTGTAATTGCCATGTGGGGATATTCCTTGCAAATTTATGGTGACTTCTCGGGTTATACAGACATGGCAATCGGTTTGGCAAAATTAATGGGCTTTGAATTGCTCCCCAATTTCAACTCACCATACAAATCGGTTAGCGTTGCTGATTTTTGGCGTAGATGGCATATTTCATTGGGTTCCTGGTTAAAAGATTATTTATATATTCCTCTTGGCGGTAACAAAAAAGGCACAAAAGGCACCTATATTGCCATCGTCATCATTTTTATTTTTCTCATCTTCATCACTGGCTGGTTTGAGTTGATTTTTGTCTATATTGGAATGATGAGTGTTTACGGAATACTTGTTCTCATTAAGCCATCGTTGAAAAGCATTTTTACACGAGACATTAATTTACTCATTACCATGATATTGGGTGGCTTGTGGCATGGAGCTTCTGCAAATTTTGTGATTTGGGGAGCCATAAATGGAATTGCTTTAGTACTATACAAAAACTGGAAGAAAATATCTCCGTATGAAAACCGTACTGGAATTATGACCCACTTCTGGAAAATATTCATCACCTTTAATTTTATTACATTTAGCCGTATCTGGTTTCGATTAAAAGACCCCGCTGGACCAGGTAAAATGCTCGATCAAATATGGAACAAGTTTAATTTTGAGTGGGAATCTTTTAGCAGTTTGTGGCAAACCTACCAACCAGCGTTTTTAATCATGATTTTGGGCTTTTTTGTACATTGGATGCCTCAACTTTGGAAAAATTTTATGGTAGACACCTTTACTAAAACGCCACGTATAGCCCAAATGGCAATCATCACTGTTTTTGTCGTTATATTATACCAAGCAGCTTCAGATTCCTTCCAACCTTTTGTATATTTGGAGTTCTAACATGGAAAAAAGCGTACATTTTGAAGATTTAGGCTTGATTGATTATCAGCAAGCATGGGATTATCAAGAAAAACTGTTTCACGATACCATTCAGTTAAAGATAAAGCAGCGCAATCAAGAAACCACTGAAGAGACAAAGAATTATTTGCTTTTCTGTGAGCATCCTCATGTGTACACCTTAGGTAAAAGTGGACATTTAGAAAATTTATTGCTCGATCAAGCAAAATTGACTGAACATCAAGCAACTTTTTACAAAATCAATCGTGGTGGAGACATTACGTATCATGGTCCCGGACAACTAGTAGCCTACCCTATTTTTGATTTAGACCATTTCTTTACCGATATTCACAAATACATGCGGTTCTTAGAAGAAGCCGTCATTCAAGTGTTAGCGCATTACGGACTTCAAGCTGAACGATCTAAGGGACAAACAGGCGTTTGGTTTGACTCAACAAAATCAACAGCTCGAAAAATTTGTGCCATGGGTGTTCGTTCCTCCAGATGGGTTACCATGCATGGCATTGGATTCAACATAAATTCAGACCTTTCGTATTTTTCTCACATCGTTCCTTGCGGAATTAAAGATAAAGCAGTAACTTCATTGCAACAAGAATTGGGAAGGCCGGTTGATATGGTTGAAGTAAAGCAACTGTTGAAAGAAGAACTCGCTACAATTTTTGGATACACTTATTCAAACTAAATATGGCACGTTTACTTCGTAAAGGGCTAAAACTACTGGGGTGGTTTGTTCTTATTTTATTAATCACTGTCAATCTTTTCATCATTCTAAGCGGACGGTTTTACCTGTATAAAGGCGTGTATTTTACATACCTGCATGGCGAAAGCTCACCAACAATATATGATTTAGATAAATTTTACAATGCTAAAGTTGATGCTCCAAAACATGGTAAGCCATGGGCATTTAAACTTGATGACACAGAAAAATTGTCTAACGAAGATTTAACGTACATGGATACATGGAAAACATCTTCTTTTTTAGTTATCCAAAATGATACTGTACGGTATGAGCGCTATTGGGATTCACATGTACCTTCAACCGTTTCAAACTCCTTTTCTGCTGCTAAAACTGTTGTAAGTATCTTAATAGGAATTGCACAAGGTGAAGGATACATAAAAAGTATAGACGATCCTGTAAAAAAATACTTGCCTCAATTCACAGGAAAAGGAAAGGATAAGATTACGATCAGGCATTTACTGATAATGGCATCAGGCTTGAATTGGACAGAAAGCGGGAAAAATCCCTTATCTAATAATGCTGAATCTTACTATGGATCAGACTTATTGGGTTTGGTTCTACGCCAACATGCTATTCGTAATCCAGGCGAACTTTTTTACTATCAAAGTGGAAATTCACAGTTACTTGGTTTTATACTTGAAGAAGCAACGGGGCAAGATTTAGCAAAATATGCTTCAGAAAAATTGTGGAAACCTATCCAAGCTGAATCTGATGCTTTTTGGAGTTTGGATAAAAAAGGTGGTGCTGAAAAAGCGTTTTGTTGTTTGTATAGTACTACCAGAGATTTCGCGAAAATTGGAAAACTATTGGCAAATCATGGGAAATATGAAAGCAAGCAAGTAATACCTGCTGATTATTTTGATGAAATGATGAAAAATCCTGTGTTGGAAACAGAAGAAGGAGTCCCAAACACTCGATACGGTTTGCATATTTGGACATATAACAGTAAGGGGCATCCGGTGTATTATTGTCGCGGAATAAAGGGTCAATACATCATTGCAATACCCGATGAGAAATTAGTGCTTGTAAGAACCGGCCACAAACGCGCACCAGATGTAGAAAAGGACATCCTAAAAGTTGCAAACACAAAAGAAAATAGTGAGAAAATCGGACATCCGTCAGATTTGTTTGAATACATTCGTATGGCTCGAAAAGTAGTAGCTCACAACAAATGATTACTTTTGCTCACCAAAATATGGTCTAGCAATGCGTGAAGAGTTAAAAAGTCCAAAAGCCGAGAATGTAAAAATGATTGTAGCTCCAGAAATAAATGAAGACGGAGAGACACAACATTATGTCTATTTGTTAAACCTGCGTGATGATATCATGGAAGGTATTATTGTTACAAGCAACGGATATGGTGAAGATGTAAATACCGGAGAAAAAGTAAAAACTTCTACCCTTAGGCATTCTCTTGAGGTATTATTACCCGATGAAGCAGCAAAGATAGAACCAATCATGGAAGAGGTATTTGGCTTAACCAATGAATACTTGGTATCTTTTTGGATTGAAGATGTACTTTACGACAAAAAATTCATCTTCTTGCCCGAAACTATATCAGAAAAGAACTATATCGAAGTACCAAAATTTGGTAGAAAAGGAATATTAATTGGTTAATAAACAAAAAAAATGAAACTATTAAGAAAACTTTTGTTTCGTGTTTTAGGGTTGAATGGCTATTTAACTTTTGTGCGAAAATCCTTTTTTATCGGGTTCAAAACAGGAATGCTGCGTAAAAATCCTGCAATGAAGTGGCATTATTTCGTAAAAAATTTAATCCATAAAGGCGATACAGTGATTGATATTGGTGCCAATTTGGGTTATTTTTCCAATACTTTTTGTCAACTTGCCGGAGATACAGGAAAGGTTTACAGTGTTGAGCCCGTCTTTCCTTTCAAACAACAGTTGAAGAAACAATTATCTTGGGCAAAAAATAATGAAATAATTCACTGCGCGTTGGGAGCAGAAAATATAGACGAAATCGTTTTGGGCTTACCTGAACAGGTTAGAGGGCTTGGTTACATGCGAACTGGCTTACCCTCAATCTTGCATGGAGAAAATCAACAAGCAGACGGAATCAACACCTTTAGTTCAAGTCTTAGAAAAGCAAGTGAATTGTTTTCAACTATTGAGAAAATCGATTACATAAAATGTGACATAGAAGGCTATGAATGGATTGTTTTTCAAGATATGGAAGAGTTAATAAAAGCAAAACGTCCGCTAGTACAAGCAGAATGCTGGGAGAAGAATTTTGAACAGATCTTGGCTTTTTTTACCGCTATGAATTACAAAACATTTAAATTGAGAGAGGGTAAACTCATTGAATTAACTCAACTTGAAAAAAGCTCTTGGGGCGATGATGACACTCTATTTGTACCGATTGAAAAGTTAAGTAGAATCGGTTTATATTAAAGAAAGATAGTTGTGTTGGACTTGAATTGTTGTATCAAAACAAGAATAGCAGGAAAGTTTTGTGAGTTTAAGCAGATAAATTAAGATTGAAACTACCGAAAACACTGACTTGAACGCAATATTGCGTTTTTGATTTTTTGCATTATTGGGTTATGAATTTGAGATTTGGTGAAAGTGTTTTTTAATTTGAGATTTCACGCTGAATGTGCCGCTAATACTAGAAAATTTTCTACACAATTTAACAATATTGCTAAATTGTTAATTCAAAAAAAATCCCAACCTTTCGATTGGGATTTACATTTCAAAATCAACTTCTACAAAGTTCCTCTCAAAGCTTGTTCGCGCTCTATTGACTCAAACAATGCTTTAAAATTCCCTGCGCCAAAGCCTTTCGCACCCATTCGTTGAATGATTTCGAAAAACAAAGTTGGTCTATCTTCTAACGGCTTGGTGAAAATTTGCAATAAATAACCTTCCTCATCAGCATCAACTAAGATGGAAAGTTCTTGCAATTTTTTCAAATCTTCTTTCATCATATCTTTGTGAACTCCCAATCTTTTTGGAATTTCATCATAATACGCTTGAGGTGGTGGAGGTAAAAATTCAACTCCTCTTGCTTTTAACTGGCTCACAGTTTCAATAATATCATCTGTTGCCAATGCCAAGTGTTGCACTCCTTCTCCCTCATAAAAATCAATGTATTCCTCAATTTGTGAACGCTTTTTTCCTTCTGCAGGTTCATTAATTGGATATTTTATACGTCCATTTCCATTGCTCATAACCTTACTCATCAAAGCTGAGTATTCTGTTGTAATTTGCTTGTCATCAAAAGAAAGGAAATTTACAAATCCCATTACATCTTCATACCATTTCATTACCACATTCATGCGGTTCCACCCAGTATTTGCAACCATGTGATCCACATATTTAAACCCAACAGGGCTAGGTTTGTATTCCGGGTTCCACGCAACATACCCTGGTAAAAACAGTCCTTTGTAGTTTTTTCGTTCTACAAACATGTGAATTGTTTCACCATAAGGTGCGTAAACTCCAGCTCTTACAACTTCTCCGTGCTCATCTTTTTCCACAGTTGGCTCCATAAATGGTTTCGCACCACGTTTTACTGTCTCAGCAAAAGAATGGCGAGCATCATCTACCCAAAGTGCATTCACTTTTACACCATCTCCATGTTTTTTAACGTGTTCACCAATTGGTGAATTACTGTTTAATGCAGTTGTTAAAACAATACGAATTTTATCTTGAATCAACACATAAGATGCTGCTTCTCTATTACCGGTTTCTAGACCACTGTATGCCAAAGATTGAAACCCAAAAGCTGTTTTGTAATAATGTGCTGCTTGTTTCGCATTTCCAACATAAAACTCTACATAATCAGTTCCTAAAAGCGGTAAAAAATCTTGAGCATTTTCGAAAATTTTTTCCAAACCATATTCTACGTTCTGTACTTCCTTTGCCATTTTACTTCAATTTTTTTGAATTTATAAAGTTACATATTTTTCTCTAACCACGTTTTATAATAATCCGGGTTTGATATTTTAAGCGCTTCTTCGGTTACTCCAAGACCGCCAAACGTGTCAACCATTACCGCCAACTCTTTGGTTTCTTTCTTGCCAATACTTGCTTCTGCTGCACCAGGCTGCGGTCCGTGTGTAAAACCAGCTGGATGAAGCGTAATATTGCCAATTTTTATATCTGGTCTTGACATAAATTCACCATCTACATAATACAACAACTCGTCTGAATCAATGTTTGAATGATTATATGGTGCAGGAATTGCTTGCGGGTGATAGTCAAACAAACGTGGAACAAAAGAGCATATCACGGAAGATGCCGTTTCGAAAGTTTGGTGTATTGGTGGTGGCATGTGGATTCGGCCTGTGATTGGCTCAAAATCATGAATTGAAAAGGCATAAGGGAAATTATACCCGTCATACCCAACTACGCCAAAAGGGTGGGCAGCAAATTCTACATCTATGATTTCGTCTTTCTTTTTAGTTTTCATTAGAAAGCTTCCAATTTCATCATGCGTTTCAAGTTCTTGAGGAGCTCTAAAATCGCGTTCGCAAAAAGGTGAATGCTCAAGCAATTGCCCAAAATTATTGCGGTATCTTTTTGGTGTGAAAAATGGATCTTTAGACTCTACAATAAATAATTTATTGTCTTCTGTATCAAATTCAATTTGGTAAATTGTTCCTCGTGGTATCATCAAGTAATCTCCATATTTGAAGTCCAAATTCCCTAAAAAGGTACGTAATTTACCTGTCCCTTTATGTATGAAAATCAATTCGTCTGCATCCGTGTTCTTATAGAAATAATCCATCTTTTTCCCAGAAGGCGAAGCTAAAACAACATATGTGCGCTCATTTGCAAAAACAATTTTACGCGATTCAAGAAAATCTTTAACAACCGGGACCTTGAATCCTTCTAATAAATAAGGCTTTACATTGTTTTTGTCAACTATTTTTGGAGCAATTGAATAAGGTTTTCCATACGATCTTATCATTGTTGGCCTGTGAACATGATACATGTTTGTATACATTCCAGCAAAACCAGCAGTGCAAAACAGTTCTTCGTAATATAAATTACCATTTTCTTTACGAAATTGAATATGGCGTTTTGGGGGTATCTTCCCTAATTTGTGATAAAAAGGCATTATTTATAGTTTTAATAATGAAAACTTGTCTGAATAAACTGTTATTGGCTTGTAGTTATGAATGCAAAATAACAACCAGAAAGTTACACAAAATTAATGAAACTATCACATGTAAAAATGACAATTATCATTTTTACATAAGTCAAATTTGAAATCACTTGGAAACAAAAAACCATTACTTTTGTCAACATATAGATTTTGGAAAATGAAAAAGATAGTTGTTCTTGGAGCATGCGGCCAAATTGGAACAGAATTGGTTTTAGCACTTCGTCAAAAATTCGGAACTGATAACGTAACTGCTTTAGATATTAAAGAAACTTGTCCTGAAAACATAGCAAACGGACCATACAAGCAATTGGATGTTCTAAACAAAGATGGAGTAAGAAAATTGATTATCGATGAAAAATTTAATGAGGTCTATCTCCTAGCTGCACTTTTATCGGCAACTGCAGAAAAAAATCCGAATTTTGCGTGGAAATTAAACATGGAGAGTTTGTTTACAATCTTGGATTTAGCAAAAGAAGGATATATTTCAAAAATATTTTGGCCATCTTCCATTGCGGTTTTTGGTCCCACTACCCCAAGAATAAACACACCTCAATATACAGTTATGGAGCCAAGTACTGTATATGGAATTTCAAAACTAGCAGGCGAACGTTGGTGTGAATATTATCACAATAAATTTGGAGTTGATGTAAGGAGCATTCGATACCCGGGACTAATTTCTTACAAAAGTTTGCCAGGTGGTGGCACAACAGACTATGCCGTTGATATCTATTACAAAGCGAAAGCCAAACAAGCTTTTACATGTTTTCTGAAAGATGATACAGCTTTGCCCATGATGTTCATGGATGATGCCATTCGTGCCACAATTGAACTTATGGAGGCTCCCGCTGATAAAATCAAAGTACGCTCCAGTTATAACCTTTCTGCAATTAGCTTTACTCCCAAAGAAATCTTTGCAAGTATTCAGAAGCATGTACCTGATTTTACGATCAGATATGAGTCAGATTTCAGACAAGCTATCGCTGATTCTTGGCCGGCATCAATCGATGATTCTTTTGCTCGAAAAGATTGGGGATGGAAAGAAGCTTATGACATGGATAAAATGACAGAAACGATGCTTTCTAACTTGTAGTCAATCTTTAATTATTCGTCTAAAATATTTGCTTGTTTGTCGAAAATTGATGTAAGAATAATGTAACTTCCGATATTCTTTTTATCTTTATTTTACGCTAAATAACATTTAACATGTTCAATTACTATAAAATCTTTGTTTTAACTGCAATCTTTTGTTTGTCGTTGTCGCATTCCACTTCAGCTTTTACTGCGTATGGTGATCAAGATGGAAAAATTAATGTGACAGATGCAGCGGGAAAAAAACAAGGAAAATGGATTTACTTCGGAAAAGACAGACCCGATTCTGGTGTTCCAGCAAATGGAAAAGTTGAAGAAGGAAAATTTGTTGACGATAGAAAAGAAGGTATTTGGATAAAATATCACAAAGACGGAATAACTCCTGCTCTAAAAGGGAATTACTCAAACAACCGCCCAATGGGACAATACATTCGGTATTGGGATAATGGAAATGTTAAAGAAAAAGGCACTTTTGAGAAAAATGTTTACAAAGATTCCTTAGTACGCTATTACGAAAATGGAAAAGTTTCCTTTCAAGGAGTGTACAATACGGAAGGTAAAGAAACTGGTAAAATCAAATATTTCTATCCAAATGGTCAATTGGAATATGAGTACACCAGTAACGGCGGTGTTATGACTGGAAAAGCAACTCGTTATTATGAAAATGGGGATATAAAAGAAATTTCTAATTACGATGCTTCTGGTAATCAAACAAAAACTGAAACACGCGAACCTGTAAAGCCAATGGTGAAAGTGGAAGATCCGGGTGCTTCAAAAGAAAAAGCTCCTGCAGTTGGTACTCCAAAAACTCAAGGTGTTAAATGGGCTCCAAACGGATACAATAAGTTGTACAATAAAGATGGTGAAATTTGGCAAGATGGAACCTTTAAAAACGGAGCATTATTTGACGGAAAAGTTTATGTCTATGACTCTGACGGAATTTTATTGAAAGTTAAAATATACAAAAACGGAGTTTACCACTCTGATGGACAATTGTAAAAACCTAGGGCTGTTACCGCAGCCCTTTTTCATATTAAACAGTAATAACTAACACACCCATGACCCACAAAGCATGTTATTACTATGAAACTATTTACTTTAGTTATTAGCTTTCTTTTTATATATTCTTATTCTACTCACGCACAAATTAATACTGCGGATAATAAATTAAGAATTGTTGAAGAATACTACCCGGGAGCAATTGTGAAAAAAGATGGTACTCGTGAAGAAGGTTTTATTTTATCAACATTTGGTGCTACACAATATTCTTCTGTGCAGTTCAGAAAAGATATCAATGATTTAGATTCTCAAAGAAGTTATCGTCCTAAAGATTTATTGGGCTACGAAATCAAACATTTAAAATACACCTCTTTCAAAATAGAAAATGACACGTTAAGTATTCAAAATTTTGCACGCATATTGTCTGAAGGTTGTGTGAACTTATTAAAGTTTTCAGAAATGAATGAGGACGGAAAAGAAGTAAATAAGTTTGTTGTTGAAACAAAAGACAACATTCATTGCTTAAACCAATCTGGACCAGAAGATAGTGAAATTTTAACTAAATGTATGCCGGATAACCCTGAAATAAAAATCAGAATTGACAATTTAAAACCTCACTATTCTACTGCAGACATCGAGGAAATTGTAAGTGCATACAATGAAACCTGTAAATAAAATTATTTAGCCGTATCTAAATCTTTTGTAATACTTAATGGTGAATCATAGAATGTTGGCTCGGAAAATTTAATAATCGAAATAAAATTTGATGCCACTTCACGAATAATTACAGAATACAACATGCCTGTTAATCCACTGTAGATTACCTGATATTCTGTTGTGAAAACTCCTTTTTTATACTCAAATTTTGATTTTAAATTTCCAAAATCATCATACGTGAAAATATTTTCAGAAAGTGGAGTTGTGTCGTTATTTTTACGAGTAGAAATACGTTCAACCCACCCTTTTTGGTTGTAGTAGTAGCTCGTTACAATTCTATCACGCGTGATCATATATAATTCTTCAACATTTTTGAGCAAGCCTAGTGAATCAAAATAGCTGGTGGATTCAAGATACTGAATCCCATAGCTGTTATATACTTTTTTTCTCACTGAATTTATATCTTTCGAATAACTCATGGTTTCAGAATTCCACAAAATACTACGTTCAGCTTTGGGTGAAAGCAAACAGTGAGTAGTATCTATGTCTCGATAAACTTCCTCTTGTGTAACTTGACCATTGTTGTTGTATGAATAGTAAGTTGACAAAAATCCTCTTGTTTGACTTACTCTTTTTCGAACCAATTTGCCATCAAAAGTATAGTCAAACAATGAAACTGTAGTATCCGTAACTACATCACCTTTTGCTGTTTGATATTGTTGCACTAATCTTCCAAGCGTGTCAAAATTAAACACATATACAAATTGTGATTCTCTAAGAATATCTCCTTGTTTTTTGAAAATATACGTTCCTTTAATTTGTTTTAAATGGCTTGCTTTTACAAATGGTGTATTAAAAAAAGGTAAATCAGTAAACGCTAACCCTCGAGAATTATCAAGTAATTGTGCGTAAGAAACTGTGTGCAAGCACACTACGGAAATGAAAAAATAAATTACTAATAGACTACTCCTATCTCTCTTCACCTACAAAATAAATGGTAAAACAAAACTTAAGCCCAAGGTTCCTAAAGTTGAAACAATCAGCATAATTATTGTAAAAGTACTTATCTCTAATTTTGGTTGAACAGAATCTGATTTAGAAAGCATCGCAATAATTACTTTCAAATAATAATAAATACTGATAGCTGAATTGATCAACGCAATAATCACCAACCATGAATATGAGTTCCATGAAGATACAAAAACAACATATTTAGCAAAAAATCCTGCAGTTGGTGGAATTCCAGCCATTGACATAACTGAAATAGTTCCAAATATAGCTAAAAGTGGATTTCTCTGAATCAACCCTTTCAGTGAATCTATCTTATCTTCATCATCGTTTACAAGCATTCCAATTGCTATCAATGTTACAACTGAAAAACCGTATGATAAAAGGTAAAACCACAAAGCAACAATTGATATTTCATTGCCACTAACAATGGTCAACAAAGCATACCCTGCATGTGTAATAGAAGAATAAGCAATCAATCTTTTTAACGTAGTTTGACGCAATGCCGGCAAGTTTCCAATAAACAAGGTTAACACAGTTAAAATTGCAAGTGCTTGACTCCAGAATACATACAAATCTTCAAAAGCAAAACAAATAGCGAAAATCTTAAAGAAGGCAAAGAATGCTGCCAACTTAATGATTGTTGCCATAAAACCTGTAACCGGATAAGGGGAACCTTCATACACATCAGGGCTCCAAAAATGAAAAGGTGCAGCACTAATTTTGAACACAAAAGATGCCATGATTAATAATATACCAATCATTAATGAAGAACTATACGATTGCATAGAAGCAATAGACATCGCAATTTCATTTATCCTAAACGTTCCGGTAGAAGCATAAACCCAAGCGATTCCAAACAACAAAACGCCTGTAGCAAAGGAACCTGTTAAAAAATACTTTAAGGCTGCTTCCGCTGAACGCACATCTTTTTTGTTACTACCTGCCATTACATAAATTGGAATAGACATAATTTCTAGACCTAAAAAGAAAATAAACAAATCAGTAAACGATGTAAGCAACATTGCCCCAACTGTAGAGAACATTAGCAAACTAATGTATTCACCCGTATGAAATGTAACTTCTTTGAATCGTTCATATCCAATCCCAATTACAAGTAAAGCGATGATACAAATAGCCATGCTGTACATCAAGGCTCCATTATCGAAACTTATTCCTTGATAATTTTCAAAGCGAAAATATGCATAACCCGTATTCAATTGAACAATCATAACAACAATGGCCGCCAACAAAGTTGTAATTGCTGAAAAAGCAACTAACCACGTTTTTTTAGTAAAAGCAATAAACAAAGAAATTAGAGCTCCTGCGAAAACAATTAATAAAGCATCCATAAATTAAATACCTGTTGGTGATGAAATTGAACTTAAAATAACTTCTAAACTCGGATTAACAAAATCCGTTAACAAAGCTGGGTACACACCCAAAATTGCAGTAAGAATAACAATAACCGCTAAAGTTAGCAGTTCAGACCAATGCAAATCTTCAAAAGAAGAAACGGCAACGGGACCAAACATACTCTTTTGATAAGCACGAATAATGTAAACACACCCAAAAATAATTGTTGTTAGTGCTACTACACCCAAAAACACATCGTATAAAACTAAGTCTTTGAACATTAAAAACTCGCCAATAAATCCGCTTGAAAATGGAACAGAGATTGCTGAAAAACCTAAAGCAGCAAACCAAAATCCAAATTTAGGGGCTAGGGTTGCAAAACCACCTAAGTTGTCAAAATCTCTCGATTGTACGCGGCGATAGATAATATCAGCTGCCAAAAATAGCCCTACTGACACAATACCGTGATTTACAATTTGAACCATGCTACCAGATAGTCCATCAAAACCTAACGTCATTATAGCTGCAGCAATCAAACCTGCATGCGACATCGATGCATATGCAAATACGCGTTTTATATCTTTTTGCATGATTGCAACAATAGAAGCATAAACTGTTGAAATAACTGCCAACGTAATAATAATTGGCTGAAGTGAAGATAGTGCCTCTGGGAACAAAGGCAAAATCCATCGAATCATTCCATACAATGCCATCTTAAGCATAATTGCAGACAGCAACATTGTTCCAGCCATTGGAGACTTTGTATATGTATCGGGTTGCCAAGTATGGAAAGGAAACAGTGGGATTTTTACAGCAAAAGCAAAGAAAAATCCTAATGCAAACCAAAATGCAGATTGAGCAGTTAATGTCAATGCTTTTAAATCCTCCAATTGGAAGCTAGATGCATACGCTTTCATTCCAATCAAAGATGCCAACATAGCAATAGAACCAACAAAAGTATAGATGAAAAATTTGACTAATATCGGCTTTCTATCAGGCTCACCAAACCACCAACAAATCAAGAAGATTGGAATCAATGTAATTTCCCAGAAAGCATAAAACCAAAGTCCGTCCATTGAAACAAACACACCCATCAAACCAAATTGCATAAAGAAAACCATGCTTGTAAACAACTTGTTTTCAGCCAATTCATTCTTGAAATTTGCGAATAAGATAAGTGGTACAATCAATGCGGTTAAAAATAACAACACCAATGACACCCCATCAAACCCAAAACTTAAGGTGATACCAAAAAGCCATGGTTGATTGATGAAGTATTGAATTTGTCCATCATTGTTGTAATTCATCATGCATGCAAGTACAAGGCCCAACGTTAAAAGTGAGCTTACAATGCCGTATGCTCTTATACCTGTTTTAGGTACTAGAAATGAGGCTAGTGCAAAAAATGCTGGTAATATTAATAAAAGTAGTTCCACGTAATTTTTATTTATAAATAATGAAATAAACGATTAAGCCAATGATTCCAAAAACCATCCAAAGTATATAATTGTCTGTTCTTCCAGTTTGAATTTTTCGAAGCGTTTCACCTGATTTCCCAAAGAATTTTCCGATTCCGATAACCGTTGGAGAAAGCATTTCATTTTCAAATATTTGAGACCATTTTTCAGAGATCCATGTGATTGGGCGTACAAACAAAAAGTTATACACTTCATCAAAATACAGTTTGTTGGCAGATAGTTTTTCCCAACCTTTTAATTCTGCGTCTTCAACAGGAACACTTTTCTTTGATACATACACTACATACGTAATAATTGCTATAAGTATTGCCATCAATCCTGCTGCAATCATAAGCATCAACGTAGTATTTGTGTCTGCATGTTCAACGCCATGCTCTAGTCCAATTACATTGGCTGCATACGTGTTGGTTAACCAATGTGTTCCGTTGTGTAAGAATACTCCGGGTAAATTTAACACGCCACCAACAACAGATAATATTGCAAGTACAATCAATGGAAGTGTCATTGTAGTTGGACTTTCATGTAAATGGTGTTCTTGCTCGTGAGTTCCTCTAAATGAACCGTAGAAAGTAACAAAATACAATCTGAACATATAAATTGCAGTAAGAGCTGAGCTAAACATCAAGGCAAAATAAACAAATTGATTTGCGCCAAAAGCATGTCCAATTATTTCATCTTTTGAATAGAAACCTGAAAGAAAAGGAATCCCTGAAATTGCAAGCGTACCAATCAAAAATGTAACATGAGTAATTGGAATGTATTTCTTCAACCCTCCCATTTTACGAATATCTTGTTCGTTTGACATGGCATGAATCACACTTCCTGCACCTAAGAAAAGTAAAGCCTTAAAGAATGCATGCGTAGTTACGTGGAACATTGCTGCAGAATAAGCTCCCATTCCCAAAGCAACGAAAATCATTCCCAATTGCGAAACAGTAGAATAAGCCAATACTTTTTTGATGTCATTTTGTCTTAATGCAATAAACGCAGCTATCAATGAAGTAGCCAAGCCAATATACATTACGATTTGCTGGGTCATTGGTGAAGCATCAAACAAAAAGTTTGAACGCACTGTCAAGAAAATACCTGCAGTTACCATTGTAGCAGCATGAATCAAAGCAGAAACTGGAGTTGGTCCAGCCATGGCATCTGGCAACCAAGTAAACAAAGGAATTTGAGCCGATTTTCCGGTTGCTCCAATAAACAAACACAACGTAATTCCGGCAATTAAACCATCGGAAGCAGTTAGTCCTTCTGTAGCAATTGCTGTGGCTACATCTGTGTATTCCAATGTTCCAAATTTTCCGAGAATTAAAAATAAACCTACCAACAATCCTAAGTCTCCTACTCTATTTAAAATAAACGATTTTCTGGCTGCGATTGTATTGTGCACATCCTTGTACCAAAAACCAATAAGTAAATAAGAGCAAATACCAACACCTTCCCATCCAAAAAACAACATGAAATAATTGCTCCCTAATACAAGAACAAGCATTGCGAAAATAAAGAGGTTTAAGTATACAAAGAACCGTGTAAAGCCTTCATCTTCTTTCATGTATCCCATCGAGAAAATATGGATCAATGAACCAACACCTGTTACTATAAGTGTCATCCAGATTGATAAGTTATCGGCATAAAGGTTTGCATCTAAAGTAAAGTCAAGTGAACTAAACATCGTGAAAAGATGCACTTTTACTGGTGCTGACAATTGATTGAAAACAAGCAAAGTAAGAATAAAAGGAACAAATACAAACAAGGTTCCTAGGGTTCCAACCGTGGATTTTGAAAATGATTTTCCAATAGTGCCATTGATAAAAGCACCAACCAAAGGTAGAAGAACAATAAGTGGAAGTAATTGAGCTATCGACATCTGGATTAATTTTTTAATTTATTAAACAATCGAATATCCACCGAGTTAGTGTTTCTTGATAAAAGAACAAGTATGGATAAGCCAACTGAAGCTTCAGCTGCCGCCACAACCATGATGAAGAAAACAAACAACTGTCCGTCTGCTTGCCCAAAATACGTTGATAGAGCAACTAACAGTAAATTAACTGCATTCAACATAAGTTCGATGCACATAAGCAAAATAATTGCATTTTTTCTGAACAATACACCAAACACGCCGATTGCGAACAAAGCAGTTGCCAACACCATGTAGTGTTCAATCTTTATTCCTGTTCCGGGTTCAAATAAAGTAGTTAATAACATATCTTAATTATTTGTTTTTTCACGTTTTGCTAATAATACTGAACCAACCATTGCCGCTAAAAATAGCACAGAAGAAATTTCGAATGGCAATACATATTTGGTGAATAATAGTTGTCCTAAGTT
>JBDHXR010000047.1:0-20522 GCA_039810825.1 Fluviicola sp. | reverse complement strand
TCAAACTTTCCTTTTGCAATGCGAATGTATAAGTCTGTAGCAGACGGAAAACCAAAATAACGTTCTAATAAAGTGATGTTTTCTGATTGAAAGCGAATGTGCATTTGCTTGAATTTTCGCTCTAAAATCTCTCTTCCATCTGCGGCAATAATTTTCCGTTCTTCATTAAGCGACGATTTTATTTTTTGCCTTGCTCTTGCAGTACCTACAATCTTTATCCATTCTTCGGATGGCTTTTGTTTAGATGAGGTTATTATCTCTAGCTGATCTCCATTTTTTAATTGATAACTGAGTGGAACCAGTCTGTTGTTTACTTTGCCACCAATACATTTATTCCCAATGTCTGTATGAATGTCGTATGCAAAATCTAAAATTGTTGCTCCATTTGGTAAGACGCGTAAGTCGCCTTTCGGTGTAAACACATAAATTTCATCGTGAAACAAATTCATTTTGAATTCTTCTACAAAATCAAGCGCATTTACATCCGGACTTTCCATCAAGTCACGTATTTCAGCAATCCACCTATCAAATTTTGAATCGTCTTTTTTATTTTCTTTGTAACGATAATGAGCTGCCAAACCTTTTTCTGCAACTAAATCCATGCGTTTTGAACGTATTTGAACCTCTACCCATTTACCTTGTGGTGACATTACGGTGGTATGCAATGATTCGTATCCATTTGCCCGAGGTGTAGAAATCCAATCACGAAGTCGGTCTGGACTAGGCTGGTAAAAATCTGTTACAATAGAGTAAACACGCCAACAATCAGATTTTTCAAGCTCTTCTGTAGTATCAATAATAATACGAATGGCAAATAAATCGAAAATTTCCTCAAAAGGTAAATCCTTTTTTTTCATTTTTCTCCAAATCGATGATATCGACTTTGTGCGTGCTTTTATTTCGCAGTTATACCCTTCTCTAGCGAGAGATTCTTTGATTGGGTGCACGAATCTCCTAATAAAACGATTTCTGACATCTTCTGTTGATTTCAATTTCAATTGAATCTCTTTGAAGTGAAATGGCTCCATGTATTTCATAGCCAAATCTTCTAGTTCTGTTTTAATGGAGTACAACCCTAATCGATGAGCCAAAGGAGCATATAAGAAATTTGTTTCAGAGGCTATTTTCAATTGTTTGTCGGGCGCCATGCTATCCAAGGTGCGCATATTGTGCAAACGGTCTGCTAGTTTAATCAAAACAACACGCAAGTCATCTGAAATCGTGAGAATCATTTTCCTGAAATTCTCAGCCTGAATAGATGTGTTTTGATCAAAAACGTCAGGAATTTTAGTTAGTCCATCAATAATCAAACGTGCACGCTCACCAAACAAATCTTCTATATCCTGCAATGAGATGTGTGTATCTTCAACAGTGTCATGAAGCAATGCACAAGCTACAGATGTGGCACCAAGTCCCATTTCTTCAGAACAAATTCGTGCAACTGCAATAGGATGATAGATATACGGTTCGCCAGTTTTTCTTCGCATATCTTTGTGAGCTTCTACGGCAACATCAAATGCTTTACGGATGTAGCTTGCATCTTGTCTGGTTCTATTTTTTACAGAGCGCATCAAGCCTTTGAATCTCTTGATGATTTCTTCTCGTTCTTGTTCCAAATTTATTTCTGGTTTCATCGTATGGTTTTACGTCTTATACAAAAATAGCGTGAAATGACAATTCTTTTCATCCTACAAACTGAATATGTGTTAACAACCTTTCGTTGAAAGCTAAGAACTTGTATTCATTAAACAAAAAACGACCAAAGTTTTCTTTGGTCGTTTATAAAAATACAATTCAATATTATCCCAAAAACGGATACCTATAATCTGTTGGCGGCACAAACGTTTCTTTGATAGTCCGTGCCGAAACCCAACGTAGTAGATTCAACAAAGAACCAGCCTTGTCATTCGTTCCAGAACCTCTAGCTCCACCAAAAGGTTGCTGCCCTACCACAGCCCCAGTTGGCTTATCATTTATGTAAAAGTTACCTGCAGCATTTTCTAAGGCTTTTGTTGCAATTTCAATGGCATATCGATCATTTGCCATAATTGATCCTGTCAACGCATATTCAGAAGTAGAATCAACCAATTTCAACGTTTCTTCATACTTCGAATCGTCGTATACAAAAATTGTAAGTACTGGTCCGAAAATTTCTTCACACATTGTTCTGAAAGCTGCATTTTTGGTAAGGACAACAGTAGGTTGAATGAAATATCCTTTTGACTTGTCATAGCTTCCCCCAACGATAATTTCAGCATCGTTTTGTTGTTTTATAAAATCAATGTATTCAGAGATTTTATTGAACGCTTTTTCATCAATAACAGCGTTGATAAAATTAGAAGTATCATCTGGTGAGCCCATTTTAAAACTACTTACTTGATCTACCAAAATGCGTTTAACTTCCGGCCACAAGCTAGCTGGCATGTATGCACGAGAAGCAGCAGAACATTTTTGTCCTTGAAATTCAAATGCACCACGAGATAGCGCTGTTGCAACTTCTGCAGCATTTGCGGAGTTATGAACCATAACAAAGTCTTTTCCACCAGTTTCTCCAACTACACGTGGATACGAATAATAACGTTCAATGTTGTTTCCAATTCCTTTCCATAAGCTTCTAAAAACTCCGGTTGAGCCTGTGAAATGAAGTCCTGCAAAATCTTTGTGTTTCAAAATTACTTCAATTGCAACTGAACCGTCAACTGCAACCATGTTGATTACGCCATCTGGTACTCCAGCCGCTTTAAACAATTCCATAATTACTTGCGCAGAGTATACTTGAGAAGCTGCCGGTTTCCAAACAACTACATTTCCCATCATAGCAGGAGCTGCACAAAGATTCGCTGCAATAGATGTAAAATTGAATGGAGTAAGCGCAAAAACAAAGCCTTCCAAAGCTCTATATTCCATTCTATTCCACATACCCGGTAAAGATTCTGGTTGGTCTTTATAAATTTGAGTCATGTACTGAACATTGAAACGGAAGAAATCAATCAATTCACATGCACAATCTATTTCTGCTTGCATCACATTTTTAGATTGAGCCAACATTGTTGCAGCATTCATTCGGTTTCTGAATGGACCTGCTAATAAATCAGCAGCTTTTAAAAAGATAGCTGCACGTTGCTCCCACGGCATTGCCGACCAACTTTTCTTAGCTTTCATTGCCTCATCAATTGCTTGCTCTAAATGTGTTGCATTTCCTTGATTGTAATGCCCCAATACATGTTGGTGATCATGAGGAGGACTCATTTTTCTCTTGTCTGAAGTTAGCACTTCTTTTCCTCCGATATATAAAGGGATTTCGATTGGAGTTTGATTGTATAACTTCTCGTATTCTGCTAACAAAGAAGAGTGCTCTGCTGTTCCCGGAGCATATGCTCTAACAGGTTCATTTACAGCAATTGGCACGTTGAAAAAAGCATTTGCCATAGTGTTTGATTTTGAAGGACAAATTTAGCAAACAAAAAGAGATTTGACTGTTAATTTTCAAGAAAAAGAAAATTAATCCGAAATTAATAAGATTACTTAAATCTACAATTTACTTAGTTGTAACAACCACAATTAAAAACTGAAATGTTAATTTTATCTTTCAAAACTATTCACTTTTTAGTATGTTTGAAAAATATTGCACACGTATGAAGACTTTCTTGATCGCTTTAATCACTTTACTCCTTTTTTCTACTAATTGCCTAAGTCAGAATGAGCAAATTTCTGTAAAACCATTGTGGGAAGAATTGAACAACGGAAATTCAAGTACCCGTGTAAATGCTGCAAAGCTGTTGAGGTCTCATTTTGATTCAGAATCATTTGATACCTTAAGAAAAATAGGTGAAATATTGTTTTTTTACGGAATAGACAACCACTATCCTCCTGCAATTGAATACGGTAAAGTAATAATCGCTGAATATTATATCAACTCTGGGCGAGAAAACGAAGGAATTAACTTATCTAAAGGTGTAGTAGCTGCTATTCAAGAGCGTGGAGATTATGAATTATTGGCTGATAACTATCGGATTATTGCAACAGGATATAAAAAAATAGGCGATGGAAACAGTACCTTCCTATGGGCAAAAAAAGCAATTGAAGTAAGTAAACGAAGTACGGATAAAGAAGAGCAAGTAAGAGGGTATCCTCTTTTAGCTGAAGCATACTTACTTAGAGGAAAAACCAATGATGCTCTTACAACTTATGCTTCATACGTAAAAAAATGTATTCGTATAAACGACCAAAGAAGGCTTAGTTCAGCATATTCACGCATTGGAGATATTCACAGAATAAATGGTAAAATAAACGAAGCAGCCAACTATTTTCAATTGTCTTTTCAAGCCGCAGAAAAAACAAAACTTACTACACCAATGGGGCACGCCATCAACAATTTAGCCATCACTTATTTTGAAAAAGGAGACACCCTAAAAGCCAAAGATTATTTTTATAAATCATACAAAATCAGGGAAAAGACCAATAACTATGTAAATATTTGCGAAAGCTTGTTTAACATCGGTGAGTATTATTACTACACCAATCAACCAAAATTGGCAATTGAATGGTATGAAAAATCTAGAGTTTTGGCAAACGAAGAAAACATTATGCAGGCTGAAGCAGATGCTTTAAAATGCCTTGCAACTGTTTGTAAAGACATGGGTGATTTCAAAGCTGCTACAGTTCATTTGGAAAGTATGTTTACACTTTTGAATAAAATCAAGAAGGAAAACAGCACAAGCTATGAAGATTTAACCAAATTGCAGTTGGAAATATGGAAATCTGACTTTGACTTTCAAAATTATGAAAAGACGGATAAACAACGCATGTTGGTAATAACAAGCTTATCTGCTCTTTGTGTATTGCTTATCGGACTTTTGATTTTTACAATGCTTCGAAACAAAAAGAAGCAAGCAAAAACAGTAGCTGAAGGGGATTAGTTCAATTTAAAAGGAGATGCCAATTCAAAATTTGGGATATCGACTTTAAACAACTCACCTGTTTCCAAGTTCCTGCATGAATAAAAACCATTCATTAAGCCAATTTCTGATTTCAATTCACATCCGCTAGTATAGGAAAAAGATTCTCCCGGCTCGATTATAGGCTGTTGACCAATAACACCATCTCCACTTACATGTGCCGTAGCGTTCAACGAGTCAAAAATAAACCAATCTCTGTGCATCAACTGAATGGGAAAAGAATTTCTGTTTTCAATGTCGATACGGTAATCAAAAAAGTGTGTTGGTATTTCTGGCAATGAGATATCTGCACGGTATTGAGTCGATACTTTAATTAAAATTCCAGCTGTAAGGGCGGTGTTTTTTGTCATCGCTTTCGTTTTTGATTGAAGAAATTTAGCAACTTATTTTAAGCTGACCAAATTTTAACATTTTTTTTTGAAAGAATTTCCACTAAACTATACCAACAACAAACAAATTACTTAGCAGGTAAAACTTTAGAAGCAACTTCTCCAAAGCCTATTCTTACTCCCTCTTTTTCTGAATAACCACGCATAATCACTGTATCGTTGTCGTGAATAAACTTTCGTTCAGAGCCGTCGTTCATCTTCAAGGGTTTTGTGCCTTTCCAAGCCAATTCAAGCATCGAACCGTAAGAATCTGGTGTAGGACCAGAAATAGTGCCAGACCCCATTAAATCTCCACATCTTATGTTGCATCCATTTACAGTATGGTGAGCAAGTTGCTGAGCCATATTCCAATACATGAATTTGAAATTGGATGTACAAATTTTAGTTTCACTACTATTCTCAGGCTGAATAAACACTTCTAAATTGATATCATATGAAAGTTGTCCTTCGAATTTTAAATACGAAAGCACTTCAGGAGATTGTAGAGGTCCATCTACTTTGAATGGTTGTAGCGCATCCAAGGTAACAATCCAAGGGGATAAAGAAGAAGCGAAGTTTTTTGCTAAAAACGGACCTAGAGGAACGTATTCCCACGTTTGGATATCACGAGCAGACCAGTCATTGAAAAGGGCCCTCCCAAAAATAAAATCTTCTGCCTCTTGTGTTGAAATTGAATCTCCACGCGGTTTGCCATCAAATGTAATAAAAGCTGTTTCCAATTCAAAATCTAAACGCTGACATGGTGCGTAAATTGGATCTTTTTCAGGATCAGGCTTAATTTGACCTTTAGGTCGATAAATTGGTTCACCCGAAATAATAACCGAGCTAGCTCTGCCATGATACCCAACTGGAATCCATAACCAATTTGGAAGCAAGGCATTGTTGGGGTCACGAAACATTGTTCCAACATTTGTGGCATGTTCACGTGATGAATAAAAATCTGTGTAATCTCCAATTTGCACTGGCATACACATTTTTACTAAAGAAACTGGAGATACAATTTGCTCAACATGTTGTGTGTTTTTTTGCAAATCTTGGTAATTAAGATCGAAAAGTTTTGAAAGACGATTCCGCAAATCTCTAACCGCCTTTTTCCCTTTTTTCATCATTGAATTGAGGTACAAAGAATCAAAGTCACTCGCTTCAAAAGGTAAGTTTTCCAAATATCCGAGCACATGAAGAGCTTTTATGTCTATCACAGTATCGCCAATTCTCGTAGCAACAACAGGTTTTCCTTTTTCTATTTCAACGATACCGAAAGGTAAATTTTGAATAGGGAAATCTGAATTTTGTGGAACATCAATCCATGTTTTAAGAGCCGGGTTGTTTGCTGGTATTTGCATTCGAATATTTTTTTTTACAAAAGTACAGAATATTTTAGCGCTTACGAATCATCTTAAAAAAACAAATCCCGAAGAAGTATCTCCGGGATTTAGTTATTCCAATCGAAATTGACTTGTTTGGCTACTACATCTTACAATTTTTCAAATCGCGATTGGAAGAATCGAAGGTATTTTGGTTCGTAAACCATTTTCAAACCCCTTGCTTTTTCTCTATTTTCATACAATTCAGCAACTGAATATGCTACGATATCCAAGTGCGCTTGTGTATATACACGTCGCGGAATAGTTAATCTCACCAATTCCAATGCAGGCATGTACTCTTCACCTGTATCAACATTTCTACCTGCAGACACAATCCCTCTTTCCATTGAGCGTACACCAGAATTTACATACAAGTCTGCCGCAAGAGCCTGAGCAGGGTATTGAGTTTGAGGAATATGACTGTAAAAGCGTTTTGCATCCAAGAAAATAGCATGTCCACCAAAAGGTTTCACCATTGGCACACCATATTCATCAAGCAAATTACCTAAATAGGCCACTTGTTTGATACGTGAAGCAATGTGTTCATCTTGCACAGCCTCTTCTATTCCTCTTGCCATTGCTTCCATATCACGACCTGCCAATCCGCCATACGTATGTAATCCTTCATACACAACAACCATGTTTCTAAGTTCCTCGAACAAATCCCAATCGTTAACAGCTACAAATCCTCCAATATTTACAAGCAAATCTTTCTTTCCACTCATAGTTGCCGCATCTGAATATGAGGCAAATTCCTTTAAAATTTCGGCTACAGACTTATTTGCATAGCCTGGCTCACGTTGTTGGATGTAATACGCATTTTCCATGGCACGAGTAGCATCCAAAACCACTTTAATTCCATTGTCATGAGCAAGTTTATGAACAGCTTTGATGTTTTCCATAGAAATAGGCTGACCACCCGCCATATTCACCGTAGCTCCAACAGTGATGTAAGCAATGTTTGCTCCACCAACTTTATCAATCAAATTTTTAAATTTTGTTAAGCACACATTTCCTTTGAAGGGCTGCTCTACTTGAGAATCATGAGCTTCATCAACGATAACATCTACAAACTTACCTCCAGCCAATTCTTGATGGAGTCTGGTTGTTGTAAAGTACATGTTTCCAGGAACATATTGCCCTTTTTTTATCAAGCACTGAGAAAGCATATTTTCTGCTCCTCTACCTTGGTGTGTAGGCACTAAATATTTGTACCCATAAAATTTCTGTACATTGCTTTCAAGGTAGTAGTAATTTTTACTTCCGGCATAAGCTTCATCGCCCAACATCATACCTGCCCACTGATAATCACTCATCGCGTTGGTACCGCTATCTGTCAATAAATCGATATACACATCTTCGGAACGAAGCAAAAATGTGTTGTATCCAGCTTCTTTAATGAATTTTTCACGATCTGCTTGTGAGGTTACTTTCAAGGGCTCTACCACTTTTATTTTGTAGGGTTCTGCCCATGGTCTTTGTTTGAATTTCATAACTGTCTATTCGTTTCTTATTTCTATAAAAAGATATTTTTATCTTAAATTAGAAGCTACCTATTCGCATTCTTTATTAAGCTAAGTAATAACAAAGTTATGTGAGCAATAGAGGAAGAACAATGATTTAAATCAGTAAAATATAAAATGTAAAAATATTAACACAAAAAACCGCAAACTACACATTTGCGGTTAGAAATAAGAATTTTGTTAAAAAATTAATTAAACTCTTTTACAGATTTTTCGACATTAGAAACTACACGTTCCACATTGATTTCTAGTCCTTCTTCTTGACTTACCATTTCTCCCAAAGGATTAAAAACAGTAATAATATTTGAATGGGAAAAATCGATAGGGTCGATCTTTTTATATTTCATTGCTAAAACGTTTGCCAACTGTTGTGTATCGTCTTCATTTGAAGTAAGGAAAGTCCATTGTGGTCCATCCATTCCATTTTTCTTTGAAAAGGTCAACAATTTTTCGGGAACGTCGTTTGTTGGATCAATTGTAATCAAAACAAGATTTACATTTTCAATATCTTTTCGAGGAATTTTAGCTTCAATATGTTTCATTTTAGAAACCAAAATTGGACAAGCGCTTTTGCATGAAGTATAAATCATTACAACAACAAGCGTTTTGCCGTGCAAATCTTTCAATTGCATTTCTTTGCCGTGTTGATTTTTCCATTTAGATGTTAAATGAAAAATTGAATCCTTAGGCAGTTCTGTTACTTGGGCTTTGTTGTTACACGATGAAAAGATGAGTAACAACATTAAACAAAAACTAAATACTTTCATGTTATTTCTTTTTTATAACGGTGTCTTTTGCACATCTAAATCCTAAGTTAGAGATTGTGTAATGTGCTTTTATTGAGGTTCTCATACCGAAACGCATGTAAGCAGCGTAATTGTTTACATCTGTTGCACTGGTTGCTCCGGCAGCGCAGAATAAATTTTTATCTTCGTTAGACCCAGATCTGGAATCTCCAACACTTAGTATAGAATTAAAGTCATCTGTCCATTCCCAAATTAAATCAAACATATTGTAAACTCCCCAATAATTTGGATTTGATTGTTTAACTGCATTGTATTGACGGTCTTTTACGAGATAAAGATCAATGATAGCAGCAGAATATGATTTTTTCTTACGAGCATTCATGGTATCTTCATCAGCCATCGCTACAAATTCCCATTCATCCAATGTAGGCAATCTTTTTCCTACGCTTTTTGCAAAAGCTTTGGCAGCATACCAAGAAACAAAAGTAACTGGGGCGTCTTGCTTAGCATTAGTTGGTAATTCTAAATCAGAAGGCCAATTATAGAGGTATGTTGTATCTGCAAAAATAGTAGAAATGGCAGATTTTCTCCACTGTGGGTTTGCTTTTACAAAAGCTAGAAATTCTTCATTTGTTACTGCTCGTTCATCCATCAAGAAAGGGTTAACCTTTACTTCATTGCTATCAATAGCTCCGTAAAACGGCATATATTCCCCTCCGGAAATATATGCCATTTTTACAGAAGTATGAATCATTCGAATTGAATCATTTTGTACATTGTTATCCAATAAAATATCTGTTTTTTTAGTGCATGCCGACAAAGCAACAAGAGCAATAAGAGCAGATATTTGACAAATTGTTTTCAATTGAAATCAGTTTTATTATTTATTTTTTAATTTTTTCAAAAACTTTCAGGTTATCGTTTCCTGTTACTTTCAACTTACCTATTGCACCTTTATTGAAAGCACGAGAAAGTGAGTGATCTACAAGTACATATTCACCTGGAACTTCAACTTTAAATTCTACGATTACTGCACCACCTGCAGGAATCATTGTTGTTTGAACGTTGTGACTAACAGTAGAGCCACCTTCTAAATAAACGTTATCAAAGATTTCACCGATTACGTGGAAAGAAGAAGTTAAGTTTGGACCACCGTTTCCTACAAACAAACGTACCGTTTCACCAACTTTTGCTTCTATCATGTTGTTGCCAAGCAATGATCCTTTTTTACCATTAAACAATACATAGTCAGGATTTTCAGCAACTGCTTTATCGTTATCAAACTCTAATAAGTTTGCTTTTGTAGCTGCTTTTGTGTAGAAATCACCTTGCATGATGTAATACTCACGATCTACTTTAGGCAAACCACCAGCTGGTTCAACCAAAATTAAACCATACATACCGTTACCAATGTGCATTGGCACAGGAGGTGCAGCACAGTGATAAACAAACAAACCTGGGTTAATGGCTTTAAACTTAACTGAAGCTTCTTTACCAGGAGCAGCAGTTGTAGCTTCTGCCCCACCACCTGGGCCAGTTACCGCATGTAAGTCAATGTTATGAGGCATCACGCTGTTCATTGCATTTTTAAGGTTTAATTGTACCTCATCGCCTTCTCTAACACGAATAAAACTACCCGGAACTGTATTGTTGAAAGTCCAGAAGGTATAGTTGATTCCATCTGCAATTTCAGCCTCCATCTCAGTCGTTTCAAGGTTAACAATCCATTTTTTTGCACCTCTATCACCAACTGGAGTAGGTACATTTGGTGCGCCGGTAACTTGAGCAATAGAAGGTGATCCTTCTGCAACAATGTCAACTGCAGCTGTTTTGTTTTCATCACTTGTTGCGTCCCCACTAGAGTTTGAATTACAACTTGCAATTCCTAATACTGCAACTGCTAGTGAAGTACAAATAATTAAATTTTTCTTTTTCATTTTTCTTAAATTTAATTGTTATTACTTTGTTTTAAATAATGTGGGTTCTACATATAAACCTACCCAAGCCCATTGCTGGTAACCTGGTCCCACAGTAGGAGTTTTTAAATACAATATCGTTGGAGTTGTCAAATAACATGAATATCCCCCTTTAACGCTTGCAAACTTATTAATTTTATATGACAAAGTTAAATCTATTTCTTGCCCTAAATTGGAGTCATAACTTCTTGTTGGAGAAACAATTGTTGTTGGAGCAAAAAACTGATGTAAATCCAAGTTCATACCAAAGCCTTTTTCGCCTTTATAAGAGAGTTTAATATAATTATCTGAAATACCGGCTTTTTGATGACCACTAGATGCGTAGAAGTAATCCATATACCCATAAAACTTGTGACTCGTTGCAAAGTATGGATTAAATCCAGTATTAAAATCACTGGCTCTACCTACTCGGTTTCCACTAACGATGTCACTACCTATTCCTATTCCCCATTTTTTGGTCATGCTATAATTATAATTCACAGTTCCCATATATGCTTCTGTTTTATTACCAAATTCATTATGTCCAAATTGAAAATACCCGGCAACTTGAAATTTTGATTTTTCTCCAGAAAAAAAATAGTTTGATCCAAAGGTTAGCAAAAAGTACTCTGGGGATCCTACACCAGTCACAATTGCATGCTGAAACCCTAAATTCGTAGCTAATACTGTAATTTTAGACTTTTCTCTTATAGGAAAAGACGCCCACAATGCTTGCATCCATTTATTTGGATATGCATCTTTTGGGTTATACAAGTGGTCACTTGCATTGTATAAGTTATTGGCGAACAATGCTTTGTAATTCTGGTTTAGTTCAAAAAATCCTTTAAATTCAAATTTATTTTTACTAAATTGAATCGATAAGGCGTCATGACTACGTGCACCTTGTGCCCAATCTAATTCTCCAAAAAAGCGTTCATCGTCTAATGAAATTACTTGCCGACCAGCTCGAACAAACCACGAAGAAGACAGTCTAATTTGTGCCCAGGTTTCAAAAAGAGTGAGCTGGTTACCACTGGCGTCAATCCCTTGCACCATTTTCGCTTGTCCCCACACACCAACAGCTTGTGGTGAAACTCGAACTAATAATATGTCTTTATATGTATAATCAAATACCAATCGAGTTCTATGACTTACTAAATCTGCTGGTTTTTCATCGCTTCCCAATGGTCTAAATGCTCCATCTCTGTATTCAAACTTGGGTCTAAATTGCACTCCAAGACTAAAATGATGCTCTAGAGTATCCTTTTTTTCAGTTGTTTGAGCATTTAGTGTTTGAGTGTACAAAAGAGCTGGGAGAGTAAAAATGCTAACTATTTTTTTTATTGATTTCATATTTATTAATTTTCAGACCTTTTTATCTTAAATATTTTTACAAAGTAAGTGCATAAATGTGGGTCATTCTATGATTGGTATCATATTGAAAACTGATTAATATCATATTTAAACACAATATTAACTAAAAAAGCCGAATGAAAAATCATTCGGCCAGAAACAAAAAATGAAATCGAAAATTAGAATAAGTTCTTTATCTTTCCATTTCTCATATTAAACACCCAACCATGAATAGTCAACTCCTGATTGTTAGCTAAAGCCTCTTTAACAATAGTTGTGTCCTTAATATTTTGAACTTGATTCAATACGTTTAATTCAACAAAGCGGTCAAAACGATCTTGCTCATTTAAAATGGAATCGAGTTGAATTTTATTTAATTTATAGACATCTTTGATATTTCTAATCCAATTATCGATTATCCCATAGCTATCATCATTCATTGCAACTTTAACTCCTCCACATTCATAATGGCCACACACAATAACATGTTGCACTTTCAAAATTTTCACAGCATATTCCAATACACTCAACAAGTTTAAATCTGAATGCACAACCATATTGGCGATGTTTCGATGTACAAACATTTCACCAGGTTCCACGTCAACAATCTCTGTTGCAGACACTCTACTGTCGGAGCAACCAATCCATAAAACTTTAGGCTTCTGATCTTTTGATAAATTATCAAAATAATTTCTATCTTCTTGAATTTTATTTTCTGCCCAAATAAAATTGTTTTTCATCATTTTTTTTAAAAATATATTTTCCATTTTTTACTATTTTTTTAGTGTGCAGAAGAAGTTTCCACTACACGAATTCCTTTTGTCTCAACTTCAACTTTTTTTAGTTTAGAAGTATATTTAATGTAATCTTGTATGTTCTCTAGCACATCTGCAGAAATGAAGTATGATTTTTCTCCATCTATTATAAGTTTTGAATTTTCAGGAATATCATTCAACGTTCTTGCGACACTTGCTTTATTAATAAATGTCGTTTCCTCAGATAATATAATTGTGAACACTTTTTGCCCATCAATCTCTTCTTTTGAAATCTTTAACGGATTCAAAAAGTTTCTTCGTAGAATAAAGAAAATTGCAACAATCAACCCTACAAATACACCTTTTAACAAATCCGTTGCTATAATTGTGATTACAGTAACGATAAAAGCAATAAACTGCAGCTTGCTTGATTTAAAAACTTCAACAAAAATTGAAGGTTTGGCAAGTTTATAACCAACCATTAATAAAATTGCAGCCAAAGCTGAAAGCGGAATGTAATTTAACACTGTTGGAATAAACAAGACACTCAACAGTAAAATTGTCCCATGAATTATGGTTGCATTTTTTGTTCTTCCACCAGAATTAATATTTGCTGAACTTCTTACAATAACTTGTGTTATTGGTAACCCACCTATTAAACCTGACACAATGTTGCCGATTCCCTGAGCTTTAAGTTCTGTATTGTTTGAAGTGAAGCGTTTCCAAGGATCCAATTTGTCTGTTGCTTCTACACACAAAAGAGTTTCTAAACTAGCAACTATAGCTAAAGTAAACGCCACAACATATACATGTGGATTCATCAAAACACTAAAATCTGGGAATTTGATAAATGTTGCTAGATCAGAAAACGAATCTGCTACTGGAAGCTGCACAAGATGACTTCCTGACAGAGCTAAATCAGGGAAATAGTTGCCCAGAAACATGTTTAAAAAAATACTAATAACAACAACTATCAATGCTCCTGGAACGAATTTAAAAGTTTTCATTTTCTTAATGAATTTCTGTTCAAAAAGAACAAGAATAAGTATGGAAATTGCACTGATTATTATTGCTCCTTTAGAGTTATGTGTAAACGAAAAAATTAAATCCGCAAACTGATTTGATGAATCAATCTCACTTTCATCAATCATTGTCGCAGCATCATACCCTAAAGCATGCGGTATTTGTTTCAATATTAAGATAAGCCCAATTGCTGTTAACATACCTTTAATCACTGAATTAGGAAAGAAATAGGCTATGATTCCAGCATTTACAAGTCCGAGAATTAATTGTATTACCCCTGCAAGTACAACTGCTACTAAAAAGGCTTCAAAACTGCCCAAGGTTTCTATAGCAGTTAATACAATCACGACAAGACCAGCAGCAGGCCCGGATACTCCAAGTGAAGAATTACTTAGTTTCCCAACAATTAATCCTCCAATTATTCCTGCTATTATTCCTGATAACAATAAATCTGAACGACCAGTAGATGCTAATGCTACACCCAAACAAAGCGGCAAAGCAACTAGATAAACGACTAATCCAGCAGGAAAATCGTATTTTATGTTTTTTATAAAGTTTTTCATTAATTAATTTTGATAATGAGTCTAAAAAAATTACACACCAATTCCTATTCAACTCAATTTCGAATTGAACAATTAAAAAAATTGATTTTTTTACAATCGATTTGCCTTGAATATGGCAATTAACATATAGGTTCTATAATCTTGAAAAGTATGTCTACTTTTATATAGAACTGTTAATTTTAAGATAAAGGAGGCTGAAGCAAAACTTCATGATGTGTTAACGGTATTCTTGACAGATACGTAAAATAAATCTTTTGTTTCTCTATAAATTGAAAAGATTCAAGATCTGTTTTAAGCACAAACACTTGATGTATTATTTCTTTTATCTCCTCTAATGAGGACAATGTTTTGGATTCATTTTGATTCTGAGAAGTATCATTATCAGAAGAATTACTTGAAAAAACTTTCATATAAGTAGTGAAAAAATTCGAATGAATTTCATCACTTGTTCTTAAGGAAAAAGGATTAAAAGACATATTCAGAATAAGAATAGCCATAATAATACTTTTTGCTGCAAGTAAAGTGTTTGCAGAAGATATTTTCTTTCTCGAATTGTTCAATTGTAATTGCTCGTTACAACTTCAAAAATAACAAAAATTGACTTTTATATATCAAAAAAAAACATAAAATATTCAATTTTGAGCATCTAACCATCAGCATATTAAAGTAACAATAATCGTATAGAGAGAAAGTAACAAGAGAAATGCATTCCAAGACTGATATTTCTCAAAAAAAAAAATGGGACTCAAAAGTCCCATTTCATTTTGTCTATAATTAATGTATTACTCAAACATTGTTTTGTCGTAAGTTCCGTTCATCTCAATAGATTTCACAGCTCCGGACAAGGTCATTTCTCCTAAAGACTGCACAAGTTTGTATGGAAATTTAAATCCATTAACATCTTTGTAATCATCGTATTGAATGGTTGATTCCATTGTTTCACCATCTTTTTTCATGATAGTAATGGTCTTGAATTTCAAGTTAGTTTTTGTATCAAAATAATCAAAAGCATCTTTTTCACCATCATTTGAATGCAATACATAGTATTTGTTTCCATTGATTGTTTCGATGCCTTTCATATCGTATGTCATTCCCGAAGTTTTGTAAACCATTTCAGGAAACAAACCTTCTCCCTTTTTCTTAGCTGCTAACTCTTCTGCAGACAATTCTTTTTTGCCAGTCTGCATATTTGATTCAACACCTTTCACTCCATCATAAAAAGAACTTTGAAAAACCATGCCTTGAGCTTCAATTTTCATTGCTTCTTTATTAGGAGCTACGAATACTTCTGTCATTTTAATTGCAACTGGAATTTGAGGTGAAGAAAGATCCATAATTTTCACAACAGATTTAACTTTCTTCAATTTCTTTTTCAATTCTTTTGCCGACTTTGTGTTCGTAACAGTTCGTATATAACGCTCAATTAGTTGATCAGCTGTAATATCTGCTTTTTCAATTTCTACAATCGGGTCGCCAAAAGCATCTAATTTTTCTATTACTCCATCACTATCAAACTGCTTTAGTTTTGGTAAAATACTTTCGTTTCCTACAACAATGATATTGTATGCCCCTTTGAAGTATTTTTGAGCAACCATCAAAACATCGTCTTTTGTGATTGCTTCTAATCTTTTCAAATAGGTTTGATAATAATCTGCAGGAAGGTTTTCACGAATAATATTCAATGCAAAACGTGCTATTGTTTGTGGTTGTTCCAAAGAACGAGCAAAAGAACCCGCCATTGAAGATTTTGCAAGGTTTAACTCCTCATCTGTAACATAGCTGTCTGCTATCTTTGCAATTTCAGAAAGTATTTGAGTGATTGCAGAATCTGTTACATCGTTTCTAAAGCTTCCGTTTGTTCCAAAACTACTACCATCTCTATCTATGCTAAAACCTGAGTAACAACCGTAAGTGTAAGCTTTGTCTTCACGCAAATTTTGCATCAAACGAGCGCCGAAAGATCCTCCACCTAAAATTGAATTCATAACATTTAATGCAATTTGGTCTTTGTCACCGGGCTTCATATCCAACGGAAATGCGATGTTTATTACAGACTGCACTGCTCCTGCTTTAGGAACAAAAATTACACGATTGTTTTTTGGTGTTTTAGCAGCACCATAGTTTTCTTTGATCAACTCACCTCCTTTCCAAGAGCCAAAATATTTTTCAGCTGCTTGTTGTGCTTTTTCTTTCGTAATGTCCCCAACAATTACCAAATATGCTCCATTTGGAGTAAACACTTGTTTGTAGTTGTTCTTCACATCATCCAATGTAATTGCAGCTAAGGAAGCTTCATTCATGATTTCACCGTACGGGTGATTTGGGAAGTTTATTTTTGATTCTGCATTTCCACCCATGGTTTCAGGGCTAGACTTTGCTGAAAGCAAACTTGATTCATTTTGTTTTTTGATTCTATCAAACTCACTTTCAGGGAAAGAAGGATTCATTAACACATCTTGCATAATAGACAATCCTTTATCCATGTGTTTGGTAAGACATGACAAATAAACATAACGCGAACCTGTATTCAAATCTGCTCCTAAGTTATCAATCTCTTTATCCAACACATCTTTACTTCTAGTAGCAGTACCTGAAGACATTAATTGTCCTAAGATTTCGCTTAATCCGGCTTTTGAACCTTCCATAAGAGGAGAAGCTCCCATTGTCATTGAGAAAGAAACACGAGGCAACTTATGATTTTCAGACAATACAACAGTGATGCCGTTTGCAAGTTTGAACGTTTCTGTGTTTTTAATATTGATAATTGGTGCTGCTGCCGCAGCTGGTCTAACAGAACGATCAATTTGTCCGTAAACCCCAGTAATTGCAGATAACGCAACGAGTAAAATTAACTTTTTCATGATCTTAAACTGTTATTTTGCTTTAGGTAAATAATATAGAATAATCCGATTTTCTTGTGTAAAATACTTTTGTGCAACACGTTTTAAATCTTCTCGAGTTACACTCATGTATTTATCCATCTCTTTATTAATCAATTCTGTGGAACCAAAATACATTCTGTTTTGTGCAAGATTTTCTGCAATTCCGGCAATGGTAGCATTTGAAGACACAATTCTATTTTCAAACTGATTGCGAACAGATTGAAACTCTTCTTCAGTAATTAGATTTTCTTGTACATTTTTTATTTCCTCATCCAATGATTTTTGCAAATCAGAAACTGGTGTGCCGTTTGCCGCAATTGCAGCCACAATACCTAGTCCCGGATCTTCTAATCCAAATGCAAAAGAGAATGCCGCTACAGCTTGTTGCTTTTTCTCAACAATTTCTTTATTCATTCGTGAAGAATTGCTTCCAGAAAGCACTGAATTTAGAAACTCTAGAGCCGCAAAGTCTTTATCTGTTTCTTTCGGGAATTTATATGCAAAAAATACAGCAGGCAATTGAATATTGTCATATACTGTGTCAATTTGAACACCTTTTAACGCTTCAAACTCAGGCTTTGGACGTGGAATTTCAATCGGTGTATTTGAAAGCTTTTTCAACACCTCTTTTGCTTTTGCATCTTTAGGATTATTGAAATTTTTAGCGTCAAATGTAGATTTATCTACCCCATACGTTGTTTTAAAAGTAGCATCATCTAAATTTTCAAAATCACGCAATAAATTAATCGCTTGACCTTTTGGTATTGATCCAAAGTATTTATCGACCCATTTTTTTGTTTGTTCTATGTTGATATCCCCAGCAATTGACAATACAGCATTTGCAGGAACATAAAACGTTCTATAAAAATCCACATAATCAGCCTCTTGCGCAGCATTCAAATGATCCATGCTCCCGATAGGCATCCAATTGTAAGGGTGATTTGTATATGCTCTTTTGAAAATGTTTTCCATAAAAGAAGCATATGGCTGATTGTCTACACGCTGTCTTTTTTCCTCTTTTACAACTTCACGCTGCGTTTCAATACCAACTTTTTCAACTTTAGCATGCAACATTCTTTCACTTTCCAACCACATTCCAAGTTCTAATTGGTTTGAAGGAAGAACCTCGTAATAATACGTTCTATCTTGTGAAGTGTTTGCATTCAACATTCCTCCATTTTTTTCTACCAACTCAGAGTACTCACCACGCTTGATATTCGTGGAACCTTCAAACAATAAATGCTCGAAAAAATGTGCAAATCCAGTGCGGTCAGCCTTTTCATTTTTTGAACCTACGTGATACATAACAGAAACTGCAACAATTGGTGTTGCGTGTTCTTCATGCAAGATAACGTGTAAGCCATTTGCTAAATCGTATTCTACATACTTGACTTTCTCTTGAGAAAAACTGAATGTAGCAATCGATAAAGTAAGCAAGGTTAATATCCTTTTTTTCATTGTAACGATTTCTTTAATTTTTACGAAAATACAAAACATTTTTCCACTGATAACAAAGGTTTGTTATGAACGGTTGATTTTAGTCAAAAAAAGTCATTTTAGAGTTATAAATCTTCAATCCTAAAGATATTGTACACTCAAAAAACTCGATTGAAGACATTCTCAATGAAAAGTGCATGGTTTTTGTTATATTCGTAACCTATGAAAAAAATTGTATTCTTTAGTACTTGCTTAATTTCATTTATAGCAACCAGTCAACAGCAAACAATCTTTGCTTTTACAGATATCAACCGTTATTTTCACTCATTTAAAGATGGATATTTTAATCAAATTGACAACCTTGATGTAAATTCCGTTGTTATGGGAGACGAAGTGATTGCTTATTACAATGTACAGCAAGATTTCAAAATTTTTAATGGAACAACAGCTCGGCTAATTACAAACCAATCTGTAGAATTTAAAAGTTCTGACCACATGGCCGCATGGAATTTAGGTCCTTTACTCTACTATTATGAAAATGGAAAACCGTACAACTTAACATCTTTTGGTAAGAATTATTGGGTGTCCGACTCGCTCATTACATTTCAAGACACCCGATTTAATTCATTGAATGTTGTTTACAAAGGCAAAATAACTCCCCTTGTTCAAAGCACAACAGAATTACCTAGTCCGATTGTGCAAGGCGATAATTTAGTTGTATTTAAAGACAATGGTGATATATACAAAGTATTTTACCGTGGTAATATTTATGACATTGGTGCATATAACGGCACAGAATATAAGTTTTTTGCAGGGACAGATATCTTAGGCTTCAATGATCCTCAATCTCGAACTTTTGCAGTGTTTCAAAATGGAGAGTTTGCAGATTTAGAAGAGTTTCACACTCCAAAAGCAAAAGCTGGAAGAGGTTTTCTCGTGTATGAAGACTTACAAGGGAATTTAAAATACTTTGGTAACAATGAAGTTAAAACCATCAGCTCATACCCACAATTTTGGGATGCAAAAGATGATATTGCATTGTGGGGTGATGCTACAAACACGTATCAAATCGTGAAAGGCGAAAAGAAAACGGTTGCCGGCTTTTTAGTTAAAGATTGGAAATTGAAAAATGATGTAGTGGCATACCGTACACAGGTGGGTGGCGTTGCAGCATCAGTAAACGGATACAACAAAGAAATTACAACAATCTATGACGCTGAATATGTTGTGAATGGACACGGAGTAATGGTTAAATTGCCAAACAATGCTGTGATTATACTCTACAACAATCAATTGTATCGATATTGATTTTGGATAACCAATAAAGTTGCTAACAGCAGTGTTTTTTACTGCTTTTAATCTATATCTTTGCACAAAAACAACAACTATGAATAGCTGGTTTACAGTAAAAATTAAATACACAAAACAACTTGATGACGGTACATTTAAGCGTGTATCCGAGCCATATTTAATCAATGCAATGTCATTTACAGATGCAGAAGCACGTGTTTACGAAGAATTGGGAGCACTCATCCGAGGCGAAATGATTGTAAGTGGAATCTCTCGTGCAGATT
>JBDHXR010000046.1:0-20721 GCA_039810825.1 Fluviicola sp. | reverse complement strand
AATAATTTAAAAATATTGAATCCGTTAAATCTTGCTACTAGACCTAAAATTACAACGACAAAAATAGTTGCAGTAACATAGAACGTTCCAACTAAAAAAGCTAAATTTTTTAATGTGTCTACTCCATACTTACCTATCGTAAATGCCATTGCACCGAAAGCTCCAATAGGAGCAAGTTTCATTACCAATTCTACAATTTTGAAGATTGGATGAGAAAGCGCATTAAAAAAATCCAATACTGGCTTGCTTTTATCTATGGTTAACAGAATTGCAACACCAAAAATAATGGCTGCAAAAAGTACTTGTAAAATATTGTCTCCTGTCAATGAACTCATAAAAGTTTTTGGAATCACGTTCAAAATGAAGTTTGTGAAGTTGTTTTCATGTGAAGCAATCACATAACTTTCAATGTCTTTTGAATTCAATGATTCAGGGTCAATATTTAATCCACTTCCTGGTTGCACAATGTTGCTTACCAACATTCCTAATAACAATGCTAGAGTTGAAAATGTAATAAAGTAGATGAATGATTTTCCTGCAACTCTTCCTACTTTTTTCAGGTCATTCATGGAAGCAATCCCTACCGTTACTGTAATAAAAATAACAGGGGCAATAATCATTTTTATTAAATTGATAAATCCATCTCCCAATGGTTTCATAGCTTCTCCCGATTCAGGATAAAAATACCCCAAACTAATACCAATTATGATTGCTACAAGTACTTGAAAGTACAAAGCTCTATACCAAGGTTTTTGTTTTTCTGGTTTTGCGTTTACGTCTATTTCCATTTTCTGTCATTAATTTTCAATAAAGTCTAAATCTCTGTTGTGTGTTTCACTTATGGTTAATGTTGAATAAATTCCTAAAGCAAATGCTAAGAATCCAACTATCAGAGCTGATCCTATCACACCTGAACTTGGTTTAAACCAATCGAACAACAAAATCATCAAAACTAAAGTACCTCGTACAATATTTGGGATTGTAGTTGCAGCAGTTGCTCGAATATTCGTTCCAAACTGCTCTGCTCCTACTGTAACAAATAATGCCCAATAGCCTGTTCCCAGTCCTAGCCACATACAAAAGAAATAATACGATGTAGCAGTTTTAGAAAATCCTGAAAGCATCAATACAACACCAATTACGGTAAAAAGCATCATGTAAAAAATTGCTCTCTTTCTAGATTTTAACCAGTTACTAATAAAACCACTTGCTAAATCTCCGGCAGAAATACCAATGTATGCCCACAAGATAGCTTTACCGGGTTCTAGCTCTTGTTGAATATCTAGAGCTGGACCAAACTGATTCGCAAAAACGGCCAAAATACCTACACAAAACCAAGTTGGTAAACCAATAGCTATGCACTTCATATAGCGTACAAAACGATTGTAATTGGTGAAAAACATCGTAAAACTTCCTTTTTTCATGTTAGAAACGTTAGAAATACCTTTATAAATTCCAGATTCTACAACACCAATTCGCAAAATTAATAATGAAATTCCCATTCCACCACCAATAAAATATGCTGAAGTAAAACTACCAGCCAACTCTACTGTAAAATAAGCAACTACCGCTCCCAACAAACCAAATCCAGCAACGATGGATGTTCCAATTGCGCGCGATTCTTTTGGCAACGATTCTGTAACTAAGGTTATTCCTGCGCCTAACTCCCCTGCTAATCCAACACCGGCAATAAATCGAAACAGCGCATATGCATTTTGTTTTTCAACAAAATCTATTTGAGGAAGAAATCCACACGCAATATTGGCTAACGAATAGACAAAAATAGATCCGAAAAGTACAGACAACCTTCCACGCTTATCCCCCATTACTCCCCATAATATTCCACCTAATAGTAAGCCTGTTTTTTCCCAATTCAGTATCATAGATCCGTATAGATCTACATCCAACCCCATACTTTTCAAGCTTGGAATACGAACAATTGAAAAAAGCAACATATCGTAAATATCTACAAAGTAGCCAAGCGCAGCAACAATTACAGGTAAAGAAAAAATAGCTCGATAAGAAATTTTGCTCGACAACGTAGTTTATTTGAATTCGAAAATACAAAAACAAATTCAACTGCTTTATCTTTTTCTATGATTGGCGTATTTTTTTTAATATTGTAAAGAATGAGTACAGATGAACAATACATGCTAAGGGCATTGTACCTCGCAAAACTTGGGAGTAGCAATGTTGCACCGAATCCTCTAGTTGGTGCTTGTATTGTACACAACAACATCATTATTGGCGAAGGTTACCATAAAAATTTTGGCGGTCCACATGCTGAAGTAAATGCAATAAACTCAGTAAGAAACAAAGAATTACTTAAAGAGGCTACCATTTATGTTACATTGGAACCTTGTGCCCATTTCGGAAAAACACCACCTTGTGCAAATTTGCTAACTGAATACAAGCTAAAAAGAGCAGTGATTGGCATGAAAGACCCATTTGCTCTAGTAGATGGAAAAGGCATTAAAATACTCGAAAATGCAGGAATTGGAGTAACAGTAGGCGTCTTAGAAGACAAAGCTCGCATGCTAAACAAACGATTTATAACTTATCACACCAAGAAAAGACCTTATATTACTCTAAAATGGGCTGAAACAGAAAATGGATTTATTGCGCCATTAGAAAATTCGAATGAAATTTTTTGGATTTCTCAACCTGAAACACAGATTATTACCCACAAATTGAGAAGTACAGAACAAGCTATTCTAGTCGGTAGAAAAACAATTCAAAAAGATAACCCAAGTTTAACCACACGTGCAATTAAAGGCACAAATCCTATCAGAATTGTACTTGACCCAGAATTAAAACTAAACAACAGCTATTCCGTATTTGGTAAGGAAGGAAAAATCATTGTCTTAAACAAGGTGAAAAATGATGAGATTGCGAATTGCTCTTTTGTAAAGTTAACCGACTTTTCAACTTCTTCCATTCTTGATACTATTTATAAGCAAGGGATAAATTCTATACTTGTTGAAGGAGGAACCAAAACCTTGCAACATTTTATTGATGCAAATTGCTGGGATGAAGCACTGGTAATCAAAGGGAAATTGATGTTAGAAACTGGAATTCTAGCTCCTACTTTTCAAAACAAACCTGATAAAATAACCCATTTCAAAAACGATATTCTTTGTGAGTTCACGAACCTTTTATCCGATATTGGGTGATTTCGTGCCATTAAGTTTGATTTAATACACCGATTTGATTATTTTAGTCACTCAATTTTTTACCAATGAAAATTCACATCATTGAAACCGGTACTTTTAAATTAGATGGAGGAGCAATGTTTGGAGTTGTCCCTAAATCTTTATGGAACAAAACAAACCCTGCTGATGAAAACAATTTATGCACATGGTCAATGCGGTGTTTGTTGATAGAAGATGGCAATCGATTGATGCTTATCGATACAGGAATTGGTGATAAACAAACTGAAAAATTTTTCTCACATTATTATTTAGCCGATACAAAAACCTTACAACAAAGTTTGAATAATAAAGGTTTTGGACTGGATCAAATTACAGATGTTTTTCTAACTCATCTACATTTTGACCATTGTGGTGGAGCTATAAAATGGAACAGCGATCGCACTAAATTAAGTCCAGTTTTTCCAAATGCAACATACTGGAGCACAGAAAAACACTGGCAATGGGCAACTGAGCCAAATCCAAGAGAGAAAGCATCATTTCTAAGTGAGAATATTTTGCCGCTTCAAGAAAGTGGCCAACTGAAATTTATTCAGCGCAATACTGATTTCACTGAACATGTTTTCCCAAATGTAGATGTACTTTTTGTAGATGGGCATACCGAGAGCATGATGATTCCTCATATCAATTACCAAGGAAAAAAACTAGTCTTTATGGCAGACTTGCTTCCAAGTACTGGACATATTCCCTTGCCCTATGTAATGGGATATGACACCCGTCCTTTGCTTACACTCACAGAAAAAGAAAAATTCTTAATTGAAGCTGCAAATCAAGAATTTGTATTATTTTTAGAACATGACAGTGTAAACGAATGTTGCACAGTACAACATACTGAAAAAGGAATTCGCTTGAAAGAATCCATGTCGTTTTCTTCAATTTTTGGTCATTAATTTATGCTTATGAATAATTATTTACTACAACTACTGAAAGAAGTTAAAACTCTTATTATACCTGGTTTAGGTGCTTTGACAATTACCAATGATTCAACAGGAGAGATTCTGTTCATGCCCTACTTAAAATATGATGATGGAACCTTAGCAAAGCATATTTCTGAAAAGGAAAAATTGGATGAAAATGATGCTAAAAACATGATTTCAAAGTTTGTTCGTGAAGTGATTGCTGAATTAGACAAAGGCGGAAGTTATGATATGTATCAATTTGGTAGTTTCATTAAAGTAGATGGTGAGGTAGCTTTTAAAAACTGGACAGCTGGTTCTGCAACTTCTACTCCACCAAAAACTGAAGAAAAACCAATTGAAAAAACGGTAGAAAAAGAAGTTGTTAAGGAGGAAAAAATAGAGACTCCTCCAGTAACAGAAACAGTAGTTCATGAGCCAACTGCAACTAGCAACGAAATTATAGTTGAAACACCTATTGAGCCAGTAAAGATTGAAGAGAAACAAGCTTCAACTTCTAAAAAACCTACTAAAGCAACCGAAGAAGTTAAAAAGGTAGAGAAAGTTAAGCCCGCAAAAGCTGAAAAGCCTAAAAAAGAGAAAAAGAAACGCTCAGATTTTGCATATGTAATGTGGGGAGTGCTTGCTGTAATTATTGGTTTTGGAATTTATGTAGCTGTAAATTTCAACAATTTGAAGAAAGATTTTCCTATTTTGGCTGAGTTAGCAGGAGAAAATGACAACCTTGCAAAAGGAACAGATGATTTTAAAACGATAAGCGATTCATTGGAAGTAGATTCACACGACACCATTCAATCTGAGCCCATTGTTGAAGATGAGTTAGCTACTGAAGAAACGAATCAAGAGGTTCAAGTTGAAGAACCAAAGAAAGAAACAGCAGTAAAACCAGTGAAGAAAGAGCCAATAAAAGAAACCTCATCAACTCCTTCTTCTACATTTGACACTTCATTGCCCTACCATATTATTGCCGGTTCTTTTGGTTCAGAAGCCAATGCAAATAGATTGGCAGATAAATTAAAAAGTGACGGCTTTGCTGAAACAACTGTTTCAATGAATAGTGGAATGTATCGTGTAAGCATAAAAGGTTTTTCTTCTATTGCAGCAGCAAACAGTGAACTTCAAACAATACGTGCAAAAGTTGCGAATGCTTGGGTGATGAAAATGAAGTAAGCTAATAAAAACAGATAATCTTATAGTTTAGCAAATTTTAATGTTAAATCTATTAATCTGTTTGAATAGCCCATTTCATTGTCGTACCAACTTACAGTTTTTATCATATTTCCGATAACCGAAGTTAATTCGGCATCAAACACACATGAGCTTGGTTCACCGATGATATCGACTGAAACGATTGGGTCTTCTGTATACCGAATGATACCGTTCATTTTTCCTTCAGAAGCTGTTTTAAAAGCATGATTGATTTGCTCAACCGTTGGTGGATTCTTTTTTACAACAACAGTTAAATCCGTTAATGACCCGTCTGGTACCGGCACACGAATGCCACATCCTCCCATTTTACCTTCCAATTCCGGGAAAATACGCGTAATTGCTTTGGCTGCTCCTGTAGAGGTTGGAATGATGCTTTGTGCTGCTGCACGTGCTCTTCGCAAATCTTTATGTGGACTATCTTGCAATCGTTGATCAGAAGTATAACTGTGAATTGTTGTAATGTATGCTTCTTCGATATCACAAAACTCATGAAGAATTGCAATCATTGGTGCCAACGAATTTGTTGTACAAGATGCATTGCTAATGATTACTTGCGAGCTTTCAAGTAGATCATCATTCACTCCCATAACTACATTGAAAATGTCATCAGTATCAGAAGGAGCACTTAAAATTACCTTCTTAGCACCTGCATCAATATGTTGTTGAGCTTTTTCAGTGGTAAGAAACCTTCCTGTAGATTCTATCACAACATCAATATCCATTTCACCCCATGGAATATCCTTAGGTTCGCTGAATTGCATAAATGTCAGTTTGTTGTTTCCAAAAGTAACAACGTTAGCGTTTATAGTATAATCATCCTTAATTCTACCATGAATCGAATCGTACTTTAGTAAATGTGCCAAGGTTGCAGCCGAAGCTAAATCATTCACTGCCACCAGTTCTATTTCAGGATTATCAAACGCTAAACGGGCAAAACATCTACCAATTCTACCAAAACCATTAATTCCAACACGTATCTTTCTACTCATAATTAATTTTTTTACAAAAAAAGGCTCTGTAACAAACAGAGCCTTTAAATTACATAAAATTTAATAACTTAATTATAAACTTGAATAAATCCTTGTTTTGTAACTTTTTCATTGTTATCAAAAGTTGCATCTATTTTGTAAAAATAAATTCCTTCAGTAACAAAATCACCGTTCATATTCGTTCCATCCCAAGCATCTGAAGGGTCAGTATATTCTGTGATTTTATTTCCCCAACGATTCACAATTGAAATGTGAAATTCTTTCACCCCGTCATAATCTAAATAGAATTTATTGTTTCCATTTGTAGATGACAATACAATAATATTTGGCGCATTGATGTCGCAAATCTTTGAACCTACTCTCAATGAATCGGAATACGTGCCACATTCATTGGCCGCTGTAACCTGATAATTCGTGCCAGCAACTGCTTGAATACTACTTCCGGTTGTTCCGTCATTCCATGTATACGAGTTGTTCTGTGGATAGGTAGAGCACATCAATACTGCTGTGGAACCTTGGCACAATACGGTGTCATTTATTTCCACAAATGGATCTTGTTTAAAGTTTATGGTAGAATTGATAGCGGTACCACATTGATTGTCTGTAAACGTTACTGTGAATATTCCCGGAATACTCGAAATTATTGTAGGATTCATCACATTTGGACTCGGAATAAAATGAATATTTGTATCTGCTGCAGACCAAACACCACCGTTTACCGCTGTTGTACCTGTAACATTAAAAACGTAATCACACGCCCAAGTGCTAGGGAAAATCGTTGGTTGAGGGTGTGTAAACAAACTTACAACAGTGTCGTAGAGACAGCCAAAATTATCAATCATATTGTACGTATAATAAGTGGTGCCGGGTTGAGTTGGAATCACATTTGTTAACGTATCTTGTCCTTGAGAAACTATTGTTGGGTTAGGATCCCAGTAAACAGAATCTGCAGTGTTGTGATAACCAGATAATCCTGGGAAGTATGAAGGGTCAAAGAACAATCCCCATTCAAAAATATATCCATCATCAATAGATAAATTATCTCGTACCCGTATTGTCCAAACACCATTTACAGGGCAACCAGCAAATGTTGCAAAAGATTGTTCTGGCTCATAAATATAACTCGGATCCATCGAGGTTCCGGAAGAAACTTGAGGTGGGCCTGCTGAAGCTGTTACTGGAACTGTAGTTGTATTCCAGTTGTTTACCATTGGCGTCATAGTATTAAATACAGAAGAGAAATTATATTCCCAACCAATACCGGGTCCACCACCACCAGTATCATCAAAAGGGTGGCCTAAAAACTTCATTCCTCCACTTATGCCACCAGGTCTTGTTCCAGGGCTGTATGAATTGACCAAATCAACAATTTGTCCGCTTGGACATTCTAACCATATTTCTAAGTCACCGGCATAAGAATGCTCCATCGTGATAGAAACCTTATTTAAACTTTGAGCATTTGTTATTGTGGCTCCAGTTGGAAAACCTGAAATTGTAATTGGCGCACTGTAATTTTGTCCTGAACCATCAGGCAAATAAGTCAACCCTGCAAAAGCTCCACCTAACTCAAAAGTACCAGGAGGAATGGAAATACCAACCGTATCTGTAGATGTTACACCTCCCAATAATATGGTATTTTGCCCCAAACAAACTGTATCTTCAACAGGACCTGTTCCAGTAAAATCGGGTTTTTGAGAAACACGCACTTTGCATAATAAACGCTCTGTCTGTGGAAATAAATCGGTAATCTTTAAATCAACTAAATATCCGCTACGAGCAGGCGGAGTAAACCAAATAGAATCATTGTTTGGATATGTACCTCCATCAGTGATGTACCAATTGTAATTTACTGTTGTAAGGTTTTGACTGTATCCATTTCCTGTTACTTCCATTGCATAAGGAAAAACAGGTTTTGCTACAAACAAAATACTATCACCAAAACAAATATCAACAAAACCTGTATCTACTGGGTTTAATTTGTTAGGTCCTACCCCATTTACGTATGCTTGGATATGTGGAGTAAAAGGCTGAGGTTGATTTCCACACTGAGCATTGGCTATCCAACCAGTACCTTCATTGGCACCATCAGAAATAAAAACAACCGTTAAACAACCTGTTGGATTATTCCAAGAAGCAATGTATGTAAACCCGTTTGGATCTGTAACTGAGTTATGAACTCCTAATAACGGTGAACTTATGTTAGGTCCATCATAAACATAAATTGAATCAGAGCCATGAACGTCAAACGCAAAACCTGCATTGATTCCAAAAGCAATTTGCATTTTAGTACCCAAATTTAAATCCGGGCAAAAAACCGTAGTATCGTTAAAATTGGGCGTATAATTGCTTGCCGAACCTCCGTTGTCAAAGAAATTGTTTCCTCCTACACCAAAAGTATTACACGGTGCAGGGCTTGATTGAGGAAACCCCGGATCGCCCATATTTACACTTTGCGCAAAAGAAACAGAACTTAATAACGTGACAAAAGACAAACAAGCTCTCAATAAATTATTGTTTTTAATTCTTTTCATGGCTTGCATTTTTAAGTTCATTTTCAAGTACCCAAACAGATTTTACAATGAGCAACTGATTGGTGCCCGTAATTTTGTAAACTAAGTTTTTATTCGTTATTGAAATCCCCATTTTTGAAGGGTCAATCAGCTTTGCTTTTACAAGCGAAATTTCTCCATCATACGAGATGGAACTCATTTTTTCTTGAGGTGTGTCAACAATATAAGAGCCATTTGACTTTGCATAATTGAGAACTTCTTTAGAAATAGATGTTTTTGAGTTTTCTTGAGAATATGAAAGATATCCACAAGATAAAAACAAAACAAAAAGAATCGTTTTTTTCATTACAAAGAGAGTTTTATTCATTTATAGTTAAGATGTGTAAAAATAAAAAAAAGTTGCATTAAGATAATTTATGTGGATAATATGTTAGAAAATTCTTCTATGAGAGCAAACAATAATCCTTACTTTTGCAACACAATCGAATAAAATGGAAATTCAACAATTACAAGCAATTGCAACACAAGTTAGAAGAGATATCGTAAGAATGGTAGCTGGAGCAAATTCTGGTCACCCTGGAGGTTCATTAGGATGTGCAGACTTTCTTACAGCATTATACTTTCAAGTGATGAAACACAATCCTGATCATTTTTCAATGAACGCTAAAGATGAAGATGTTTTCTTCTTATCAAACGGACATATTTCTCCTGTTTGGTACTCCGTTCTTGCTAGATCTGGCTACTTCCCTATCGATGAATTGAAGACTTTTCGTAAAATAAATGCTCGTTTGCAAGGACATCCAAGTGTAGATAAAAAAATTCCCGGAGTTCGCATGGCATCAGGTTCACTCGGTCAAGGCCTATCCAATGCAGTTGGAACTGCTCTTACTAAAAAACTAAACAAAGAAAATAGACTTGTTTTTTCACTTCATGGTGATGGCGAATTGCAAGAAGGACAAATATGGGAAGCTGCAATGTATGCCGCCGCAAACAAAGTGGATAACATCATTTCTACAATCGATTATAACGGTAGACAAATTGATGGGGACGTTGATGAAGTATTATCATTAGGCAATTTAAAATTAAAATGGCAAGCTTTTGGATGGGAAGTTTTGGAAATGGACGGTCATAACATGGCTGAAATTATCGAAACGATGAATAAAGCAAAGGCATTAACAGGAAAAGGCAAACCCATTGTAATCATCATGAAAACAGAAATGGGTCAAGGCGTAGATTACATGATGGGCTCTCATAAATGGCATGGTGTAGCACCAAACGCAGAGCAATTAGCTTCTGCATTGAGTCAATTGGAAGAAACTTTAGGAGATTATTAAGATGAAAAAAACGCTTCAATTGCTGTTTCTATTTTTGTTTTTTGGGTTTTCGAACTTAAAAGCGCAGGAATTGACGCGTATTTTATTCATCCTCGATGCATCAAATTCCATGAATGCCTATTGGGGAAGTGGACAAACCCGAATTGATGCAGCTAAAGAATTACTTTCTAAAGCAGTTGACAGCCTTGAAGGCACACCCAACCTTCAAATTGCATTGCGCGTATACGGACATCAATCACTGATTACAGCAACCTATCAAGATTGCAACGATACAAAATTGGAGATTCCGTTTGGCCCAAACAATTATGCACTCGTAAAAAACAAAATTAGAACAATTGTTGCGAAAGGCACCACGCCAATTGCACGTTCATTAGAAGCAGCAGCGGGAGATTTTCCAGATGCAAAAGCAAGAAACATTATCATCTTAATCACAGATGGTTTAGAAGCGTGTGATAACGACCCCTGTGTAATTGCAAAAAAACTTCACGACAAAGGAATTAAGGTAACACCATTTGTAATTGGTTTAGGACTAGATATTTCTTACCTTGAACAATTTAAATGTATTGGAAGTTATAGCGAAGCAGAAACAAAAGATGCTTTCAGAAGTGTACTATCTTCAGTAATCGCAAAGGCCGTTAGCAACACAACCGTTCAAATTAACCTGAACAACATCAATCATGTTCCAATAGAAACTGATGTAACAATTTTCTTGTATGAAGCTGGAACAAAAAATATAAAATACACCTTTGTTCATACCTTGAATCGAGATGGAAATCCGGACACTGTTACAGTAAATCCTAATTTGAAATACGATTTACTTGTAAATACTATACCAAAAGTGGAGAAAAAGAACATCACAATCGTAAAAAACACTCACAATATTATTCCGGTTGATTGTCCACAAGGATTTCTAAGGTTGCGCTTTACAAACGCCTTAAAGCCGTATCAGGTGGTGAGTCGTATTTACCAAAAAACAAATCCAACCACCTTAAACACACAATTTGTAGGCACAACAGACAAGTATATTGTAGGCACTTACGAAGTAGAAATACTAACTCTACCGCGCATCCATAAAACTGTAAACATCATTCAAAGTTCAGCTGAAACCGTTGACATTCCGGCACCCGGACAATTGAGTTACAGTGCGCCAAAAAGCATAGCTGCTCAACTATTTTTGATAAACAATGATCAAACAGTTGAATGGGTATGCAATTTAGATCAAACAGATATTTCTGGGCTCGTTTTTCTGCAACCTGGAAATTACAAAGTTGTATATCGACAAAAACAACTTCGTTCAACATCATACACTACTGAAAAAGCATTTAGTATTACATCCAATAAAACAACATCAATAAATTTATAAAAATGAAACATTTTGAAATTTTCGGCAACAAAGATACACGCTCTGGTTTTGGAGACGGACTTCTAGAAGCAGGAAAACAAAACTCTGAAGTCGTCGCTTTATGTGCTGATTTAACCGGATCTTTAAAAATGAACGCCTTTCAAAATGAATTTCCAGAAAGATTTTTTCAAGTTGGAATTGCTGAAGCAAATATGATTGGTATGGCTGCTGGTATGACTATTGGAGGAAAAATTCCATATACTGGAACGTTTGCTAATTTTTCTACGGGTCGTGTTTATGATCAAATCCGTCAATCTGTTGCTTATTCTCAAAAAAATGTAAAAATATGTGCTTCTCACGCCGGATTAACCTTGGGTGAAGATGGAGCAACCCATCAAATCTTAGAAGACATCGGAATGATGCGCATGTTGCCAAACATGACAGTTATTGTTCCTTGCGATTACCAACAAACAAAACAAGCTACAATTGCCATATCTAAACACGAAGGTCCGGTTTATCTACGTTTTGGAAGGCCTGTAGTTCCTATTTTCACTCCAGAAAATGCTCCTTTTACAATTGGCAAAGCCGATGTGTTGGTTGAAGGTTCAGATGTTACCATCATTGCATGTGGCCATTTAGTATGGAAATCAATAGAAGCTGCTCAAGAATTGGAAAAACAAGGTATAAAAGCTGAAGTTATCAACATGCACACCATCAAACCATTAGATGTGGAAGCAATTTTGAAGTCTGTATCAAAAACCAAATGTGTAGTAACAGCAGAAGAACACATGACAAACGGAGGTTTAGGAGAAGCAGTGGCTCAAGTTTTAGCTCAAAACAATCCTACTCCACAAGAATTTGTTTCTGTAAATGATAAATTTGGTGAATCTGGAACACCGGAAGAATTGATGATCAAATATGGACTAGATGCTAAAAACATCATTGAAGTTTCTCTTAAAGTAATTAAACGTAAATAAAAGAATAACAACGTTTTAAATTGGATAATTCAGCTAGAATTTCAAATTTTATCAATCAATTAGGGCAAACCAATCCCTTCCCCTTTTTGATTGACGTTGCCTCATCACAAGGGAGTGAAATCATAGATAAAAACGGTAAAAAATACTTGGATATGATAGCGGGTGTTTCTGTAAACAATATTGGGAACAGACATCCTTTGGTAGTAAAGCGAATAAAAGAGCAGGTAGACAAATACATGCATGTAATGGTTTACGGCGAATTTATTCAAGATAGCAATTTAGAAATGGCGAAATTGCTTTGTAGTTTTTTACCAGATAAATTAAACTGCGTATATCCAGTAAACTCTGGAACAGAAGCCAACGAAGCTGCATTAAAACTTGCAAAACGTGTTACTGGAAGAACTGAATTAGTAGCTTTTAAAGGCTCGTATCATGGCAATACACACGGTTCAATGAGTGTTTCAGCTAATGAATTAAAGAAAAATCCATTTAGACCTCTGCTACCAGATGTGCGCTTTTTAGAGTTCAATTCCACAGTCGAATTAAATCAAATTACTACTAAAACAGCAGGAGTAATCATAGAAACAATACAAGGCGATGCTGGAGTTAGAAAAGCAGAAAATGAATTTCTATTCGCATTAAGGAAACGATGTTCAGAAGTTGGAGCCCTCTTGATTTTTGATGAAATTCAATGCGGAATGGGGCGGTCAGGAAAAATGTTTGCCTTTGAACACAGCAATGTTGTGCCGGATATTCTCACACTTGGTAAAGCACTTGGAGGTGGGCTTCCAATTGGAGCATTTATCTCAAATAGAGAATACATGCACGAACTTAGTCACACTCCAATGTTAGGCCACATCACCACATTTGGTGGAAATCCTGTGATTACTGCAGCAGCTTGGGCAACACTTGAAGTTTTTCAAAAAGAACTTAATTTTTCTGAAGTTGAAGAAAAAGGAGCGTTATTAGAAAGTTACTTGAAAGAAATTGATGAAATTCATGCTATTAGACGTGTAGGAATGATGTTTGCTTGCGATATGGAAAGTGATAAGCGCGTTGAAAAGGTAGTAAAACGGTTGTTAGAACTTGGAGTTATCTCGTTTTGGTTCTTATCTCACCCATATAGTTTCAGACTCTCTCCTCCGCTTAATATCTCTTTTGAACAAATCAATACAGCCGGGAAACTCATTCAGCAAGCAGTATCCGAAACCCGATAATTATTTCTTCATAAGCAGCGCTGCATCAGGCGCAAAATAAGTGAGAATACCACTTGCACCAGCTCTTCTGATGCTCAATAACATTTCCATCATTGATTTTTCATAATCTAACCAGCCATTTTTTGCTGCGGCATATACCATTGCACACTCACCACTAACATTGTATGCTGTAATTGGAGTTGAAAAATTTTCTTTCAATAAATGGATAACATCCAAATAGCACAAAGCTGGTTTTACCATGATAAAATCAGCACCTTCTTGAATATCTAATTCAGCTTCAATGAGAGCTTCTTGCTTATTTGCCGGGTTCATTTGATACGTTTTTTTATCTCCCAGTTTAGGTGCAGAATTTAACGCATCCCGAAAAGGGCCATAAAAAGCACTTGCATATTTTACAGCATAAGACATTATCGACACATCTTGAAAGCCATGATTATCAAGCTTTTCACGAATATACCCTACTCTACCATCCATCATATCAGAAGGTCCAATAATATCAATTCCAGCTTGTGCCTGAGCAAGAGACATTTTACCCAACACCTCAAGCGTAGGGTCGTTAACAATTTGTCCGTTTACCACAATTCCATCATGCCCGTCAGAAGAATACGGATCCAAAGCTACATCAGACATCAACACCGCTTCAGGGAACTTTTCTTTGAGCACTCTAATAGCATGAAGGTAGAAATTTTCTTCTGCGTAGCTATAGCTTCCAATTGCATCTTTTAATTGTTCATCAACAGCTGGAAACAAATCAAACGTTGTAATTCCTAAAGAAAGCCACTTCTCAAATTCGGGCAGTAATTTATCAATACTCCATCGGTAATTCTTTGGTAAAGACTGAACTTCATCTTGAATATTTTTCCCATCTACAAGAAACAACGGATAAATTAGGTGTTGAGGTCCTAAATTTGTTTCTTCGACCATATTTCTTATTGCTAAATTTTTTCTATTTCTTCTTGGTCTAATATTCATAATGGCAACTGTTTTTTACAAAAATAAATAAGAATACAGTTTTATACACTGAATCATGCATACTAAATAAAAATATCTACGATTTATAAACAAATGCATTTTTTTAATATTTTTTTACTTATTTTCGTTTTTATCAATTAATTAGACTTATGAAAAGACTTTGCAGTTCAATATTCTTTTTGTCTTTATCACTGATTGTTCTACAATCTTGTACATCTACAGAAGAAAAAAAACCAGAGATAGATAAAGAGATTATCGATCCAAACAGTTCGTTGAACACTAAGTTTGACAACAAAATATTTAGCATTCCTTCACCCATGCAAATGGCAATGTTGCTAGAGGAATCCAAAAGCACATTCAACCAGGTGTTGTTAAATGATTTAGAAAAAGTTGATAGTTATACATCTGAATACAATCAGGCATTGAATTTAGGAGTTTATGGTACTGATTTAGGATATGTTTCTATATACAAACAAAACAGTATTGCCTTAAACTATCTTTCTACAATTGAAAAATTAACAACAAAATTGGGACTTGACGGAGCTTTCGATAAAAACTTCATGTCTCGATTTGAAAAAAATGCTACGAATAAAGATTCGATGATGGTAATTGTATCAGATGCTTTCAAGAAATCAGATGCGTTTTTAAAGTCAAATGATCGAAAAACTGTTTCAGCATTAATTCTTGTTGGTGGCTGGGTTGAATCTATGTATTTAGCGTGCAACATCAACAAAATTACTCCGAATCAAAAAATTGTTGAGCGCATTGCAGAGCAAACACAAACGCTTAAGACCATTATTGAATTACTAACAGATTACAACAAGAAGGGTGAATTTGACAAGTTAATTTCTGGAATGAAGGATTTAAAATTCTATTTTGATCAAATTACCATAACCTATGATTCTATTGAACCTGTTACGGATGCGAAAAACAAAATCACAACATTAAAAACAAAGGCGAAAGTTTCTATCGATTCAAACACCTTGAATTTTATTTATCAGAAAGTGGAAACATTACGTAACAGTATCACTGAATAATTGATTAATTTATGAAAAAATATAGTATATTATTTGTTTTAGCATTCGTTTTTGGAACATACTCGTTCGCTCAAGATTGTGAATCCTTAGTTAAAACATGTGAAGAAATTTTGAAAGGAGAGAAAAAGAATTTTATCTCAGATGGACAAGTTTACACAGCCTTTCTTGATCGTGAAAAAGCGGAATTTAAAACAACGTTTTTTGGTGGAAGCACGTACAGAATTGCCGTTACAGCTGGTACAGACGATGATTATGTAATCTTCACAATCAAAGACTTAAACGGAACAGTTTTGTTTACCAACTCAAAATATAAAAATTCAACCTATTGGGACTTTAAAGTGCCAAATACGGTTCCAGTTGTGATTGAAACAGAATTAGACCAAGACAAGCGAGTTACAGGTTGTGCTGTAATGATGATTGGTTTTAAGAAGTAACTATTTTTACTAATACGAGAACGAAACTATGAGCGAAAGGATTCTTCGCGCTTTGATGCAACTGTTTGCTATCATTGCAAAAGTTGATGAAGTACCTGATGAAACGAGCGATACAATTGCCAGTTCAAATGGCAGATTGATTGTTGAAGCTTTTTTAAGAACAGAATTGAATGAAGAGCTTACGAGCAAATATTTGAATTTGTTTGAAGAATTTTTATTGCTACATCATCAAGGATCTAATAAAAAAGATGGGCAAAAGAAAAAGACATCGCTTAACTCAGTAAAAATTCTCCGTATTTGTTCTCAAATAAATGAAGAACTAACACAACGTCAAAAAATGATTGTGTTGCTTCGAATTTTTGACTTTATCAATGCCAATGATTTTGTGCATGAACAAGAACAAGAGTTTGTGCAAACAGTTTCTGAGTCTTTCAACATTTCTGCTACCGAGTACAATCAATTAAAAAGTTTTGTTGAAGCTTCAGCTGAAACATTGATTGATGAAGATAATTTTATGCGTATTAGTGGTGGTGCTGAAGAAATGCAAAAAACAATTTGTTTGCATTTGGATGGTCTTGACGCACCAATTTCCATCATTCGCATTGAAAGCGTAAACATACTTTTCTTTAAATATTATGGTCACGATGAATTGATTCTGAATGGCCAAATTGTACCAAGTAACAGAAGACATATCCTGAATCAAGGTTCAGTTTTTAAAACTACCAAAACAACATCAATCTATTACAGCGATGTAATCTCTCGATTTTTGAATGACAACAATCAAGAAAAACTTACATTTAAAGTAGATAAATTACAATACTCTTTTCCGAATGGGAAAATAGGTCTTCATGAAATCGACTTCATAGAACAATCGGGTAAATTGATTGGTATCATGGGAGGTTCCGGGGCCGGAAAATCAACATTCTTGAATGTACTTAATGGAAACAGCAAGCCTACACAAGGCGCGATATACATTAATGGGATTGATTTGCACAATGAAAAATCAAAATTAGAAGGTGTAATCGGTTTTGTTTCTCAAGACGATTTATTGATTGAAGAATTGACAGTTTTCCAAAATTTATATTTCAATGCAAAGCTGTGTTTCAACGATTTAAGTGAAAACCAAATTAAGAAAAAAGTACTTGATTTACTTTCCGATATTGGATTAAGTGATGCAAAAAACTTAAAAGTTGGAAGTCCACTAGAAAAAACAATTTCGGGAGGACAAAGAAAACGGCTAAATATTGCACTTGAATTAATACGTGAACCTGCAATAATGTTTGTAGATGAGCCTACCTCAGGGCTTTCATCGAGAGATTCGGAGAACATCATGGATATGCTCAAAGAATTAGCATTAAGAGGCAAATTAATTTTTGTAGTTATTCACCAACCTTCTTCAGACATTTTCAAAATGTTTGATAAATTGTTGATTTTAGATCAAGGCGGCTACCCTATTTTTCATGGTAATCCTATTGATGCCGTAGTTTATTTTAAATTGCATGTACATCATGTGAATGCTGATGAGCGTGAATGTCCAACTTGTGGTAATGTAAATCCCGAACAAATTTTCAACATTATTGAATCAAAGGTTGTAGATGAATTTGGTAATCAAACCAAGGTAAGGAAAACAACACCTAAAGAATGGAATACTCGGTTCTTAGAAAATACTTCTTCACAGGATATAGAAGAAATACATGAACCTATAAAGGGAACTTCACACATATCAAATAAAATTCGTCAGTTTAAAGTTTTCTTTGTTCGTGATGTGCTAAGTAAATTGGCAAACAAGCAATACATGTTTATCAACATGTTAGAAGCTCCAATATTGGCTGCAATTCTTGCTTTTTTTGTCAAGTATTTTAACATGGATAAGACGGGTAAGCAATCGTATGTGTTTTATGACAACGAAAACATTCCTCAATACTTGTTTATTGCAGTTGTTGTTGCCCTTTTCTTAGGTTTAACGGTAGCAGCAGAAGAAATAATAAAAGATAAAAAGATTTTAAAACGTGAAAGTTTCTTAAATCTATCATTGAGTTCATACCTCTGGTCAAAAATTCTGATCATGTTTATTATTTCTGCAATTCAAACAGGCACATTTGTGCTTATAGGCAATACCATTTTGGAGATTGAAGGTCTGTGGCTGGAATATTGGCTTGTACTTTTCTCTACTTCGTGCATGGCTAATTTATTGGGATTAAATATTTCTAGCGCATTCAATTCTGCTAAAGTAATTTATATCATTGTTCCTTTACTTATCATTCCGCAATTGCTTTTTTCTGGTGTTATTGTAAAGTTTGACAAATTACACCCAATTTTATCCTCTAACAATGAAGTTCCTTGGATTGGAAACAGTATGGCTTCTCGCTGGGCTTATGAAGCACTGGCAGTGACACAAGCTGTTGACAATAAACACGAACGTAACTTGTACGCCTTGCATCAAATACAAAGTGCTTCTGGCTGGAAACGTGATTATTGGCTACCGGAGATGAAAAATCAATTAGCGGTGTTAACTAATTCAAATTCAACGGATGAAGAATACAATCATGCCAAGCGTATCTTGGTAAATGAAATCAAAAAAGAGGTTGAAAATTGGGGAAATTTAGAATGCAAAGACTGCATTTCATCTATTGAAACTTCAAAGAAAAATCAACCCATTAAAGCTATCTCCAACATTAACATGTTCTTTGATGTATTGAAAAAACAGTACAATTTAACCTATAATGAATCAACAAACCAGCTTGATAAGTACATATCACAATTTGGAGATAAAAAATTTGAAAATTCTCAAACACTTTTTGCCAATGAAAGCTTAAATGATTTGGTAACGAGCAGAACAGAGGTTCAAAAAATATTAGTAACAGATGATGAATTGATACAAAAAGATGACCCCATCTACATCATCCCAAAAAATTTACGTTTACTAGATGCACCTTTCTATACGTACACAAAATATTGGCTTGGTTTCCCAATTCCTACATTGTTTGCTAATGTACTTGTATTGTGGGGAATGACAGTGTTGTTGATAATCGCGTTATACTTTGATGCTTTTAGAAAAGCAATAGAACTTTTTTCAAAAAAATCTGTTTCTTAAATTATAGAAATCTTTGTAGTTAGTAGCTTCCCCACCATCTTCGTAAGAACCATTCACTTGCAATACAAAGAAAAAGGAATACAAAGTACCATTTCCAATCAATCAAATTTTTGTAGGAAGATTCTTGGTAACTAACTGGTGCAATTTCATCAGCTTTTTTGAGTTCATCAATTAGTTTATCATAGTCTTTCAAAAAGAATACTTTTCCATCAGATTGCACAGCCAATTGATTCAATGTGTTATATGAAGCCTGTGATTCTTGCTTTTCAAGAGAAATTGCATCTAAAGCAAAACTTCCTGATTTCATGTATTTTTTCGTTTTAGTATCTGCTATCACTTTCCATTTGTACTTACCAGGTGCTATAACTCCAGCATTTAATTGATAGAAATTATCTACCACAGAAAAATGTTGGGTTATTGTTTTACCACCATCTCGAGTCAATTCTAACTTTATTTCAGGAGTAGTAATCAACTCCATGGATTCATTGTAAAATTCTGCATTTACTATTACATCCTCAATAGCGTTTAGTTTATTCGGGAATTTAACACGTAGTGGTTCACGATTTTGTCTTATTGCAATGTATTGTGTGAATTTCTGAAAAAATTCATCAAATCCATCTGTTTTTTTTGATTTTACAAATTCCTTCAACCTCCATCTCCAAATTCCTTCTCCCAAAATCAATCCCAACTTTGCTTTATTTGATTCAACAACAGCAATTAATGGATTGTTTGTTGAAATTGACCCTACTCTTTGTTTTACCAAAATCAAACTATTGACAGGAAGTTTGTACGCACCATATTTCGTTTGAAGAGGTACATAATTCTTCATTGTATTTACAACAGTTTCACTGAGACCAAACACGGAAATTTGTTGAGCAAGTGAAGGATATACTTCTTCCGATTGGTTATTATTTGGAGTAGAAATAGTTAAACCATAATTTTTCAGCAAACTAGTTGTTACGCTTGGTCCAAGAATAAGAAGCACAGGAATATTTTTATCTCTTAACTGAGTAAACAATGAAGCATTTGGACGCAATCCGTTTTCATACCACACTACAAAATCAGGAGTTTCACCCTTCAACTGATAATTGGTAGTTAAGTGTGCTTTTATTTTAGCCTCTTTATCTAATTGAAAGACCGTTTTTAGAGCAGCAATATCAGGATGTGGAGCACTGGCTAAAAATAAAACATCCCTTTTAGAATCAACCACTTCAATCATGCATTTTTGAAAATTGTTTGATGTTGTATATTCGCCATTTACAGGTAACACATAAACTGATAATTGATGAAAACCAGTTGTTTTAGCTTCTAGTTCAAACGTAATTTCTTTTTGAGAAAATTGCTCTCCCCCATGTTTTAAGAATTTAGATTGTACCTTTTTTCCATCTTGAAGCAATTGCACTTCATAATTTCCAGTTTTGATGAACTGAAAATCAATTAAGGCCTGAATAGGTACAATATTCCCAACAAAAGCAAAATC
>JBDHXR010000045.1:0-20759 GCA_039810825.1 Fluviicola sp. | reverse complement strand
CTTGTATGATTTTAAAGGAGCTCCAAACAGTATCGAATTTAAAATATTCATAAATTAAAATTACATTTGTAACTACTAATATTAGTTCCTTCAGTGTCAAGTGAAAGACACGGTATGTCTGTAATTTTTTGTAATTCATTATTGTAAATTATATGTTCTGGATCTTTTAACTTTTTGGAATTAACGAGTTCTTCGAGTTGAACTAAAATGTTATCTTTGAAACCAGATGCGGGTAAAAATTCAAAATATTCTTTTAATTTAATCATTCTATGTATTGGCGCTAATCTTTTCCATTCTCTACTGTATATTATTTTATCAGTTGCAGCAATAATATTAATGTTGTCTTTAGAATACTCATTCCACGGCAACTCCAAAAGCATATCTAAATAGTTCAGTTGCACTGTGTATTCAGCCCCTTGAGGGTTCATACGTTGCAACTTATTGAGCTCTTTTTGAAACAATTTAGCAACATCTTTACTCCATTTTTTCTTTTTAGCACGGTCTTCCATTTCACGAATATCTTGATCGTGTGGATTGTCGCCCAACTCATCTTGAATGGTTCGGATTTGTTGCTGTAAGAAATAATCGCGCTGTTGTTTGTCCATATCCAATCGAACTTTAGATTGGATTTCATTGCGCATTTCAAGCAATTGAGATTCCAAGGTAAGGTGCTCAACAACTTTCATAGCTCGTGTTCTAAAGTCAAGTTCTTCAAGCAATTCTTGTTTTTTAGTAACATCAGCGTTCATGTTTGATGAAATGAAATTCACCATGAAAGTCGGTGATTCAATATTGCCAATTGCAAAAGCCGCTTCAGAAGGAATATTTGGACTTTCTTTGATGATTTGTAAAGCTAAATCTTTCACATTTCGAAAAATCAACTCCATTTCTTGATCATCTTTATCAGGCAACGATTCAGTTAAGAACTGTACTTTAGCACGCAAATAGGGTTCAGTTTGATAGGGTTCGGTAATTTCAAATCGTCGTTTACCTTGGATAATAACAGTAGAAGTACCATCCGGCATTTTTAATAGGCGAATGATTTGAGCTACAGTTCCTACTCTGTATAAATCTTTAAATTCAGGATTTTCTTCATCTTGATTGATTTGGGCTACAACACCTATTATTTTAGAGCCTTTGTTTGCATCTTGCAATAATTTCAATGATTTGTCTCTACCAATTGTAATCGGTATCATTACCCCTGGAAACAAGACATTGTTGCGAAGTGAAAGTATAGGGAGGTCATTAGGAAAAATCTCTTTATTCATATTGTCCTCATCATCTTGAGACAATAAGGGTAAAAAATCAGAATCTTCTTCTCCTGTTGCTATAATAATTGTGTTTTTATCGATCGAATCTTTCATGTCTTTTCATTTGAGCCAAAATGTCATTTAATTTGTAAATTACTACAAGTTTGTTTGACGATAGCTGTTTGTCAAGACGTATGCCAAGTAACTATTTCTGACGAAATGTCAGTTTGTAAGATAGCAGTTATAATTTGATGAATTTTTTCACTTCTGTTTTTTTACCGTTACTGATTTTAATGAGGTATAAGTTTGCAGATAGATGGTTTAGATTAATTGTTTCATTTGACATTACGTCGCTCCTTTTTTCAACAAGTATTCCATTGGTATTGAAAACTTGAATTCCCATTACAGAATTGTTTTGTGAAGTTATCTTGATTTGTCCTGTTGAAGGGTTTGGATAAAATCTAAACATATCTTCATTATTTGAATCTGTTGGGTTTGATAGAGTCCAAGAAATGTTGCAAGGACCTTCATTATTTAGATAGTTCTTACGAATCATTGAAGATTTTTCAAAAAGAGTTTCTAAAGGTTCAAACACATTTGTGGATGGAGAGTTTTCTCGTATTGATAGTAGTGCATATTCTACATCTATGCTTTGATTAGCGGCAAGTTTGCTTTTACCAAATGACATATATACTCTTACATCTCCAGCTGGATAGGGTGTTGAGCCTATGCCTGTTGGTGTTAACATAGTCCAGAAACAGTTTGGGTCTATGCCATCGGTTCCGTAATAAAGTGAATCGTTGTCTTTTGTGTAAGAATATTTAGTGGGAAAGTTTGTGTTTTGACAGTGATACAAAGTTGTACCGTCAACATTTAATCCATTCATTTGATTGTGAACCATTGATATTATGCTAGAATTTTGCAAATTTGTATAGTAAAAATTTGTTGAATACAGGCCCTTAAATTCATTGTCAACAATTCCATCGTCGAACCCAAAACCATTTACTGTTTGATTGGTTTGAATTCCAATTGAATTGTCTATTCCATCATCATCTTGTTTAAATCCTTTTAAGATCAAGGTGCCAGATGTAGCCAAGGTATCATGAAACCCTGTATGACCTGCATTGTTTTCATCTATTAAATCTCCATTGTAATAGTATTGCAAACCTATATCTACATTTGTTCCAATGTAATCATCATTGTAATTACCGAGGTCTGTATCATTGTATATTCCTAAGAATAAAGAATCTAAATCTACTCCTTTTGATATAATTTTTAGTTTTCTCAAGAACACATCGTCATACAAATCAGATGTATCACATTTTTGTGTGTATATGTAACTATGAAGTTCTACTCCAACATTTGGGTTGTTTTTACAGCGAATATGTGTAATGTTAAAAATACAGTCTTCCCCATATATTTTTGGATAATCTCCTAACATGGGCTCATAAATTCCATTTTGATTAACATCAACAAAAGGGGCTAAATTTTGTGCTTGTCCAATATTTATATCTCCATGAGCTGGCCACTTTTTAATACCAAACGGAGCAATATAGTTCGAATTCCCCGATTGTACTGCGTTTATATGATTTTGAATCATTTGTTTTGTCACACGATAAGAACGATTGTAATTGGATTCAACGAGTACCGAGTATTGGTTGTGATTTGTGAATGGACCAGGTATTATATACGGATAAGAATGAGATCTGATTTCTTCTGAAAAGTTAATAAGTGTATCGTTTGAATTTGTAAATCCAATAATTTGTTCTTGATGACTGAAAATCGTGCTGATTTTCGATAAACTATTTGGTTCGGTTATATAACCCAGTGGGGTAACTACTGAAGTACCTAAGCCTACATTCAACAATGAGTTATGTGAGCTGATTTGGGATATATATTCTTCTGATTCTAATTTGGGCATTGTGGAAAATTTCTCACAATAAATTGGGTGCCCCATACATTCAGTTGAATTTTCACAAGAAAGTTGATCCTTTATTTTGTAGTCTGCACCAAGAATAACGAGCTGATTTGAAGAAACAATGCATTTTTGAATGCCATAAACTGTACTTTGACAAGAATCTGTGACTACATAATTGCTGTTTGCTTTGTAACAAATAGTTGGTTTTTGAAAATATACATCTGAACTAAAAATATAAATATCCGAACCTTTCTCTACAACAAGATTATTCAGTCTGCTAAAAGGAACAGAAAACTGATAGCTTGCAATCAAGGTGCCGTTGCCTGAATAATGTTCTACTTTAGCCCCATCTGTAATAATTAACTGATTGTTTTTTGTGTAAGCATTGACATTGGCTCCGGTGATATTTGTATTTTGAAATGAATAATTTGCAGGCCCATTTCTAGAAATAATTTCGAATGATTGACTTCCTATTTTTTTTACAATGAGTCTTTCAAGTCCATTTATAAAGACTATTTTCCCACTTACAAAGCCATTTTTTATCTGGTTTTGGTTTACATTAAGATTGTAATTGCTCCCTACTATTTCCTCAGAAACTACAGAAAAAGAATAGAGTTCAAACTCTGTTCTTATCAAATCTTTATTCATTCCAACTCTATACGTAATACAACTATTAGCGTTAAAATAGGCTTCAATTTGAGACTTAGAATTATTTTGTGAACCAATGAAGTATTGCATTAGACTACCTGTGTTGGAATCAATCTTTAAGTAAAGTATGGCAAAATTGGTGTTTGTAGGTTTGATTTGGAGAATATAATAAATGTTGTTATTAATTTCGTTACATCCCAAAACAGAAAAAATGATAAAATCTCCAATGGGTATTGTGTAGTCATTTGTGCTTGCAGCAATTACATCTCCGTCGTTGTTAATCGTTTGTTTCTTAATCTCAAATGAACCTGTAAGTGAAGGAGCAAATGTAGTTATGATAGTTTGTTGCAGTGCATTGGTTTGAACTAGATTTTGGTAATTCAATGCTGATCTATCGATATTGAAAAAAGTTCTATTGAACTGAGAATAATAATTCTGAACAAATAACAATGCAATAATTAGAGCTATTGATTTCATAGACTTTGAAGTTTCATATAGAAACGACACAATCAATAAAAACGTTGGAAAATACTTTTTTACAAATGATTAGGGTGTTACAGAACTAACATCCATGCTTGTCTAGGTGCGTTAAGATTTCGATTTCTTCTTTGCTCAATTGAAGTCCTCTTCTTCCCATCATTGCATTGGCAGCATCAAGGGCTTTGTTGCATTCAAATTCAACCGTATTGTTTACGCCACCCCAAGAAAATGAGGGAATGAATTTCTTTGGAAAACCACTGCCAAAAACGTTGCAGGATACGCCAACTACTGTTGCTGTATTGAACATAGTATTGATTGCACATTTACTGTGGTCACCCATTGTTACACCCATAAACTGCAATCCTGTTTCAATTTCTGCTCCTTTTTCAAATGACCATGATCGAATAAGTGAATAATTGTTTTTTAAGTTTGAAGTATTGCTGTCGGCACCTAAGTTACACCATTCACCAATCAATGAATTTCCAAGAAAACCATCGTGTCCTTTGTTTGAGTATGCTTGAAAGACGCAATTTGAAATTTCTCCACCAACTTTGCAATACGGACCTATTGTGGTTGATCCATAAATTTTAGATCCCATTTTCACCTCTGCATGGTCGCACAATGCAAATGGCCCCCTAATCATCGAACCTTCCATAATTTGTGCTTCTTTTGCTATGTATATTGGACCATTTATGGTGTTTAAAAAGGCTCCTTCAACGTGTGCTCCTTCTTCTAAAAAAATCAATTCTTCATTGCCAATTACAGTGTTTGTATTGGATAATCCTTTGGATTCTCTTCCACTTGTTAGCAAGAAAAAATCAGCTACTAATACTTCGTCGTTTAATTGAAAAATATCCCATCGTTGTTTCAATTCGATAGGATGCTGTTCTTTCCATACTATTTTTTCAGAAGCATTGCCTCTTTTTGCAATCCAAGTATCTTCAGATACAAGTATTTGGTTGTTTTCTAAAAGAACAACTGCTGCGGCAACGGCTTCAGTTGGTATTATAGCTGCATTTACTTCTATTGTAGTTTCTCCTTCTTTTCGCGGGTATTTAGAAGATAAGTATTTCTCTGTATCAAAAGAAATTTCTGCTTCTGGAATCCATTTTTGCCAACGTTCTTTGTTGGTGAAAATTCCAACACGTAAATCACCAACTGGTCTAGTAAGTGTAAGTGGTGCAAAACGAAGATGCAGCCCATTATCGTGTAAGATGATATTCATGCTATAGAATTTATGAGTGAAGTTACAAAATTTGGATTGAATTAACCATTGACTTGCAATCTTTTTTCTTCCGGTTTTGAAATCAACCACAATCCAACAAAAGTAAGCAAACCGTTTACAATCAACATTTCATATCCAAATATGTAACCATTCAGAAGTGCTTGAGAATACAAGCTCAATACATAGCAAAGCAATGGAATTACGACACAAATTATCGGAACAAATTTTTCATTCAATACTCGTTTTGTAAAAATTCCCATGGCAAAAATACCGAGCAATGGGCCGTATGTATAGCCTGCTAATTTCAAGATCAATCCAATAAGGTCGGTTCCAGAGTTTGAGTTTACATACCATTTTGTAAGAAGAATAATAACAATGAAAAGTATTGAAAAACCTATGTGTACAAGTAATTTTAATCGTTTTTTATTTTTTTCTTCTCTGGATTTAAAATTTAGAAAGTCGATACAAAAACCTGTTGTCAATGCTGTCAATGCACTATCAGCAGAAGCGTATGAGGACGCTGTGATTCCAAGCAAGAAGAATATTCCGGCAACCGAGCCAAAATTGTTTAATGCAAGTGTAGGGAAGGTATGATCTGTATTGGCAGGTACACTTAATCCTTTTGCGTTTGTATAGACATAAAGCGCTCCACCAAGTAGCAAGAATAAAAAATTGGTGATTACCAAAATTGTTGTAAATGAATACATGTTTTTTTGAGCGTCTTTTATGGTTTTACAAGTTAGGTTTTTCTGCATAATGTCTTGGTCTAAACCTGTCATGGCAATGGCGATGAACATACCTCCAAAAAATTGTTTGTAAAAGTATAGCGGTGAGTTTGGGTCGTCAAAAAAGAAAATCCGAGACATGGAATACCCTGTGTTTGTTTTCGAACTAGTGATTTTATCATACAAACCGCTTAAATCCAAATGCATGGTTTGCGCTATGATTACGGTGCAAATAATTACGGATGAAATAAGAAAAATTGTTTGAAAGCTATCTGTAAAAACAATTGTGCGAACTCCGCCTTTAAAGGTATAAATCCAGATAAGTAAAATGGTGGTGATTGTGGTAACCCAATATGGAACACCTAAATCTTCGAACAAGAAAATTTGCAGCACTTCTGTGGCCAAGAAAAGGCGAATAGCAGACCCTAAAGTACGAGAAAGGAGGAAAAATGCAGCGCCTGTTTTGTAGCTATATATTCCAAATCGTTTCAGTAAATATTCATAAATAGAAGTAACGTTGAGTTTGTAATACAAGGGCATGAGCAATTGCGCAATAACGATGTATCCAACAATGTATCCAAGGACAACTTGAAAATAGGCCATACCTTCTGAAACAACTTTTCCAGGTACAGAAATAAAGGTTACACCGGAAAGTGATGTGCCAATCATACCAAAAGCTACTAAATACCATGGGCTTTGTCTATTGCCAGTAAAAAAAGTTTCGGTATCTGCTTTTCTTGAAGTGAAATATGCAATCAATATAAGTAGTGCGAAATAGCCAATTAACACGGATGCAATAAGAGAAGGACTTAAAAAAGTATTCATGTTTTAGTTTAGAGGTCATAAAAATAGAGAAAATGGTGGATAAAGAAAGTGAGGAAAGTAAAACTTTATTGGTTGCTAGTTTTGAATAATGACTAAATTTGGCTTTTGATAAAAGCAAAAGAGTATGATTCAATTGTCAAATCGAGTATTGGAATTAGAAGAGTCTGCAACGCTTGCAATGGCTCGAAAAAGTCGTGAGCTAAAAGCACAAGGGAAAGATATTATCTCATTGAGTCTAGGTGAGCCTGACTTTTTTACCCCTGAGTTCATAAAAAAGGCAGCAATTCAAGCGTTAGATCAAAATTATACTATGTACACACCTGTGCCCGGTTACGATGACTTACGCGATGCAATTGCTGAAAAATTTAAGCGTGACAATTCGATTCCCTATTTGCGTGAAAACATTGTGGTATCTACCGGTGCAAAACAATCCATTGCAAATTTGGTAATGGCTACAATAAATGAAGGAGACGAAGTGATTATTCCAGCTCCTTATTGGGTGTCGTATTCTCAGATTGTGCAATTATCAGGTGGTATTCCTGTGGTTATTCCAACCTCAATAGAAGCAGATTTTAAGTTTACTGCTGAACAGTTTAGAAAAGCAATAAGTCCGAAAACAAAAATGATGATGTTCTCATCTCCATGTAATCCTACCGGTACGGTTTATACAAAAGAAGAGTTACGTGCATTAGCAGATGTTTTGAAAGAGAACCCGCAAATTATTGTGATGTCTGATGAAATCTATGAGCACATAAATTTCGTGGGACACCATTTTTCTTTGGCTCAGTTTGAAGATGTTCGAAACCAAGTGGTAACTGTGAACGGTGTGTCCAAAGCTTGGGCTATGACTGGTTGGAGACTTGGATATATTGGGGCACCAAAAGAGATTGCAGACGCATGCAACAAGATTCAAGGGCAGTTTACTTCTGGAACGTGTTCTATTGCTCAGCGTGCTTCATTGGCTGCCGTAAATGCTGACCCAAAAGTGTTGAAAGAAATGGTGAAAGCATTTGAGAATCGTAGAACGTTAGTGCTAGACGCCTTGAATAAAATGCCAGGTGTAAAAGCAAACAAACCAGGCGGAGCTTTTTATGTGTTTCCGGATATTTCTTCATTTTTTGGAAAGACAGTTGGTGATAAAACCATATTAACAGCAGAAGATTTGTGTATGTACATTTTAGAAAAGGGAGTAGCCTTGGTTTCTGGTGAAGCTTTCGGTGATTCTAATTGCATGCGAATATCTTATGCTGCCTCTGAAGAAACGCTAACAGAAGCCATGAAAAGAATTGCAAACGCATTAGCTGATATTAAATAATGACAACAAGAGAATTATTAGCAGAATTTCGGACCAAGAAAATTTTGGTTGTAGGAGATGTGATGATTGATGCTTACATTGTTGGAAAGGTGAGCAGGATTAGTCCGGAAGCTCCCGTACCTATCGTAAATTTAGAAAGCAGAGATGCGCGTTTGGGTGGAGCAGCAAATGTGGCACTTAACCTTCAGTCTCTCGGAGCAACACCTATTCTTTGTTCGGTGGTTGGCAATGATTCCGAAGCCTTGTTGTTTAAGCAATTGCTTGTAGATAAAAAAATGTCTGACAAAGGCATAATAAGCAGCACGCAACGTGCTACAACGGTAAAAACCAGAGTGATTGGAAACAATCAGCAGTTGGTGCGTATAGATTCAGAAGATACAAGCCCACTAAGCGCCTCTGATGAAACCATGTTTTTAAAAGCGGTTAGCAACATGTTGGAAATGCATCAAATAGATGCAATTATCCTTGAAGATTACAACAAAGGCGTTCTTACTTCTAGAACAATAGAAGGAATTATTGCGTTAGCCAACGAAAAAAATATCCCAACGGCAGTTGATCCTAAAAAAGATAATTTCACAGCATTCAAAGGAGTTACCTTGTTCAAGCCAAATTTTAAAGAATTGAAAGAGGGAATTGAGATGGATTTTTCATTTCATCAAAAAGAATTGTTCAACAAGGCTGTCCTGAAATTGGAGGAAACATTACAAAATGAAATAACCTTTGTAACGCTTTCAGAACATGGCGTGTTCATAAAAAACAAAGAAACCCAACATCACATACCTGCTCACATAAGAAACATAACAGATGTAAGTGGAGCAGGAGATACCGTGATTTCTGTTGCTACACTTTGTCTTACTGCTGGGTTGTCGATTCATAGCATTGCTTCTATTTCTAATTTGGCAGGTGGATTGGTATGTGAAAAAAGAGGTGTTGTAAGCATAGATCCTTTGCAGTTAATTTCTGAATCTAAAGGAAAACAGTTTGAATAAAATGGAAAGAAAAGTAGTAAAACCATACGGTAATTCAGAAAAATCAAAAAAAGAAGAAGTAGCTGAAATGTTTAATAACGTATCTAAACGGTATGATTTTTTGAACCATTTTCTTTCAGTTGGAATCGATAAAATTTGGCGGAAAAAGGCTATCAATATGCTCAAAGAAATACAACCAAAACGTATTTTGGACTTGGCAAGTGGAACAGGTGATTTTGCATTAGAAGCCTTACGCTTAAATCCAACAGAAGTGATTGGGATGGATATATCTGAGGGAATGCTTGAAGTGGGACGATTGAAGATGAAGAAAAAAGGGGTAGATTCAATTGTGTCTATGCAGCTTGGAGATTCAGAAAATCTTCCTTTTGAAGACAATTATTTTGATGCCCTAACGGTTGGTTTTGGCGTTCGAAATTATGAAAATTTAGAGTTAGGACTATCTGAAATGCTTCGTGTTGTAAGATCCGGAGGGAAAATTATCGTTTTAGAGTTTTCAAAGCCAAAAAAATTTCCGGTTAAGCAATATTATGCTTTTCACTCAAAATACATAATCCCATTTTTTGGAAAACGCATTTCGAAAGATGAAAAAGCGTATGCTTATTTACCAGAATCCATTGCAGCTTTTCCTGAAGGGAATGATTTTGCCGATATTTTGATAAAATTGGGATATCAAAATGTAGGTTCTAAATTGGTTTCAGGCGGAATAGCAACAATCTATTTTGGAACTAAAAGCTAGGGTTTGCAACAATATTCTAAATAGAAACACGTTTTGAAGAGTATGTTACGGAAATATTGTTTCCTTTTAATAGGTTTGATTGTTGCATACAATAGCTTCTCACAAGCCGAAAAACCCAAGAATTACCGTTATTTTGATAAACGATGGATTCATTTTGGATTCATGCTGGGCTTGAATACAGCTAATTTTAAAGCTGTCCCCGTAGCAGATGCTTACCAAAAATATGGATTAACTTCTCTAGAAACTAAGAGACAACCGGGCGGACAAGTAGGAATAGTAACTACGCTTAAATTAGGTCATCCCGTTGTGCGATTGCGTTTTATCCCAACTTTGTCGTTTCAAGAGCGATTAATCAAGTATTACTTTGTGAATCAAGATCCTAACTCTACGCAAGACGATTACCGAGAAGAACGAATCAATTCTACCAACTTAGATTTTCCACTGATGCTACAATTTCGAACATTGCGAATAAATAATTTTGCTTGCTACGCATTGGTTGGCGGGCAATATTCATACGATTTGCAATCTCAAGAAAAAAAATCTCAAAACTTTATTGACCCATTTGTGAAAATAAAATCGAATGATTTTCAAGGTCAAATTGGTGCTGGTTTAGAGTGGTTTGCTCCCTTTTTTAAATTTGGTTTTGAAGTGAAGTTTTCTCAAAGCTTTAAGAGCGGTTTTATTCAAGATAATACACCGGTATCCAATCCAATAGAAAAGTTAACCAACAAAGTTTTGTGGATCTCCCTCATCTTTGAAGGATAAAAAAAGGATTGCCTTTTTTCATTAGCAATCCTTTTAGTTTAGGGTTTATGTAGGAATTGGTTATTCTGTTTTTAGTTTCCCTAGACGTGCAGTTACTTTAGCTGTTGTTTTTGAGAAAACTATGTAGTTTTTCTTAACTACTTCATATTGTGGATAGATTACTACATCGTATCCCGGATTGCTGTTCATGATTTCATACAAAGCATAATTTGATGTTTGGTCTGATACGAAGTTTCCAATTACCGGAATACTTCCCATCTTGAAAGATGCACTTCCATCTCTAGAAACACTTCCAGTAGTCTTTTTAAACAGTCTTTTCCAATCTACTCCCAACACTTTGAGGGTTTTTGCTTCTCCTACTACTTGCTCTGAGAGGGTGAAATCACTTTTTTTCAATTCAACGCGTACATTTGGCTCACGCATCATTCTACTTGTTGAACAGCTGGTAAAAAACGTCACAACAGCTAAAAAAAATAAAGTTTTAATTGCAATACTTTTCATAAATTATTTATTTGTTAAATGGTTCTACTCGTAAGGCTTTTCGATGCCTCCATGCTTTTTCAATACCACAAAGAAATAAAGTTGACTCTACTTTTGAAATACGACAAATAGCGTAATTTTTATATTTTTGGTCATTCAATGGAAGTTCAATTTCAAATATCTCCTGAAGAAGCTAAAGATGAAGTTTTCATTCACAATCGAATAGCTCAGGAAATAGGAGTTCCTAAAAAAACATCCTTTGCATACACCTGGCTGAAACGCTCTATTGATGCCCGTAAGAAAGAAATTAAAATCAATGCTTCATTTCAAGTTTTTTTAGATGGAGTAGTGCCAACGTTCAACCCTGAATTTGAACCGAGAAAAGTGGATGAACATTCAGGTGTTGTACATATTGTTGGGGCAGGACCGGCTGGTTTGTTTTCAAAGTTATTCTAACACGACATACATAACACTGCGATTGTTTTTTAACTTGAAACCAATAGTACTTGCAGCAACACAATTCTTGCAGTATATACATTGTTTTTCTCATTTCTTTGAAATGCGCCCTATCATTCTCACCTAAGAAATACTGAAAAAGCCTTTTTCAGCGATATCACCTTCATTACAATGAATCAATTAGTACTATGTAAAGTATTAATATTTTGATGAAATTTTAAAGATACAAGTTAGAGAATTCTATTCCTGTTCCTTTTTTATGAAGGATTGAAGAATGTCAATCTTTTCATCTTTCTCTTTTAAAAGTCGCTCATACAAACCTTTTATTTGCTCTACATCTGTTTGTAAATATGCTTGCAATTGACCTCCCTTTTGATGGTTATTGTTTATTGAGTTGAAAAAATTAACGTCTTCAATTCCAAATAAATTTTGAATCTTAATATTTAAGATTTCGGCTATTTTTTTAAGCATAGACACAGAAATATCAACCTGTCCAAGCTCTATTCTGCTGTAATGTTTTTGACTGATGTTTAACTCATCTGCAATATTTTGCTGAGTCAAACTATTCCATTCTCTAATCTTTCGTATATTATTATATAGATGATCCATTGCTTGAATTTAAAACAAATTTAACAAAAAAAAGTCTAATATACCGCTTTATAAGTCTAAAATACAATTTTTAGTAAGTTAATGTTTTCATTGTTAGGATTTAAGTTTGTTTCAAGTAACAAATATATTACCATCATCAAATGTTTATGAAACAAATAATTTTATCCACATTCGTTTTTTGCTTTACCCTTATTTCGGCGCAAAACACGAACATATTTCCACTTTCAGGTTATGCTGCTATTGGCACATTGACACCTAATTTTAATATGCAGTTGCATGGAACAACTGATTACATTCTTAATATTCCCCCACAGCAGCCAGTATATGATATTTTTGGAAACCTCATTACACCAGGGTGGCCTGGCATGATCATAAACCATGGAAAAACTGCACGCTTAGGCTTAACTAACACCACAACTGGTTTAACTAGTAACGATGGTTTATTGTTACGTATGAGTGGATTAGATGGGGTATTAGAAAATCTGGAAAAGAAAAATTTCTCAATAATTTCTGGAGAAGCTAGAATGGTGTTTTCAGGTACAACTGGAAAAATAAATTTCGGTATTGGTAGTGTTTTACCAACAGCAAACACAGCTAGTATTAATATTGCCCCCAATAATGACAATGGCTTATATATCCAAACGTTCGCAAATAGTAAATATGGATTGTCTGTTCAATCAAAGATGTTAACAGACAATTCAATACAGGTGATAGGCACAAATGGTACTACAAAAAACTTTGCTGTACAAGGTGATGGAAATGTATCGATTGGCGGAGTACCAACTTCCTGGGGACGATTACTGATCACCAACTCTAATCATGGAGCATCTATACATGTTGAACACACAGAAACCAGTGATGATTTTCAAAAACTGATTTTTTTCACATATAAAAACTTAAATACTGAAATATTAAAGGCTCAAAATGTACAAACAGGTGTCACAACACACCACTTTTTTGCTAATGGGAAAACCATTATTCGCAATGATACAAGAACAATTTTTCAATTAGAAAGCAACGGATTACTACGTCTCAGAAGAGTCAAAATAGACGAATCAGACTGGCCAGACTATGTATTTGAAAAAAAATATCAATTGCCTGCTTTGAGAGATGTCGAAAAATTCATTGAGCAAAACGGACACCTGCCCAATGTACCAAGCAGAGAGGACGTGCTAAAAAACGGTGTTGATGTAGGTGAAATGCTTAGGATTTTAACAGAAAAGGTAGAAGAATTGACCTTGTATTCAATTGAGCAGCAAAAATTGATCGAAGATCAACAAAAGGTGATTGAAGGGTTATTAAAAAAACAAAATAAGAAGCAATGAAAAAAATAATTATCTTATTTTTGTTACACATGGTGGTGAATAAAATTTCTACGGCTCAAGATCCATATATAAATGAATGTAACCTCTTTAATACTATGCTTATAGAAGATCCTGTGGGATGTAATAATAATCCTTGGTATTTGGTATTTGAAGATAACTTTAATGGAACTTCATTAGACTTGACAAAATGGAAGATTCCTTATCAAGGTGTTCTTAGGGATTTCAACCACAAAGATGAGAAGCAATGGTACACTAATTCAGGTAGCACTCCAAATATTCCAATCAGCAACAACATTGAAGTGAACAATGGTACTTTAAAATTGATTGCAAGAAGAGAAACCCCTCCTATTACCGGGACGTGGGTGACAGACTGGGGAATTAGCCCACCAGCAACGAAAACTTCTTCTTTTGAATACAGTTCTGCTGAAATAGATTCAAAATATAAGTTTGGTTATGGCAAGTATGTAATTCGCTGTAAAATCCCAAAAGGAAAAGGTTTTTGGCCAGCATTTTGGATATACGGAGGTGACCACCATGATGAAATAGATGTGTTTGAATTTTGGAATGAACATAATTGTGCATTGTTAGGTGGTGAATATAAACCTGAAAGACTTTCGAAAAATCCTCATTTTAACATGCATCATGATTACAATCAGGATAATGATGTTGAGGTATGCCCATCTGATTTGCACGGCTGTTTTGGTGTTGGAATTGACAATGCTACTGATTTTTCAGAAGGTTTTCATACTTTTACTATGATTTGGGACTATTATAAAATTGAATGGTACATTGATGGACTTTTGATACGACGGTCATCAAAATTTTACACACAAAGCGGAGGTGAGCTTGGGTGTAATTCAGTGAGCGCTATGAGTGCCTTGCAAAAACAAAAAGCATATCCTACTCAAGAATATCAAAACATTATTGCGAATTTAGCAATTCAATCTAGCGGTGATAATAATAGTTTAACAGATAACACAACTCCTTTTCCCAGCCAAATGGAAATTGATTATATAAAATATTATAAAAGGATATCATGTGAAAATAACATTATAATCAATCATACGAGTGAATTAAATTTAGTTAATGGAGCATATAATTTTCTTAGTGGAAACACAATAACTTTAGGTAGTAATGTAACTATTCCAGCAAACCAGTATTTAGAAGTGGTTTCAACAAATGAAATAAACCTATTACCTGGTTTTTCAGAAGATATAGGTTCTGGTTTTTCTGCTCATATCAATCCTAATCTTCCCTGTTCAGCAAACAAAATGATACAAGATAATGATACTTTAAATGAATACGAAACATTAAGAAATGAGACTAAAAATTTTCATAATACTCAAAATTTATTGATTAAAATATACCCTAATCCGGCAAATGAAAGTCTAACAATTGAATTTAATGATAGAATGGTTAATGGTTATAAAATTATACTATCAGATTTATTTGGGGCAGATTTATTGCAAATGAATGGTTATGCAGACAAAACTTTGTTAGATGTTTCTACTTTATCTCAAGGTGTTTATTTTTTGTCAATTTATGATAATCAAACAGAAAATCTTTTGCACTACACAAAAGTAATATTAGAATGAGAAAGTTAAACAGAACATTTTTTCAAACGAGTTGCCTTGTGAGTTTTTTTTTATCTTGTATGATTATTAATGTTTTCAGCCAGCATGATAAGGAAGCTCCACCTCCGTTTAATGAATTTACTGTTTCTGCTAATCGTGTAATAATGTATAACGACGCTAGTAATTATATAGAAAAAATTGGATTTGGAGCTGGTATATATCGATTCTGGTTTGAGCCTAAGAGGGTAAATTTAATTGCTGGCATTTCATATAATAACTATTTAATGTTTAATAAATATGGAGCAGTTTCAACAGATCCTCCTGTAGAGTATTTATCAAATATTAGATACCACTTGCATAATCTATCTTTTCCAGTTGCTGCCCGTTTTAATGTGGGGAAGTCAGTAAAATTTTTTACTGAGTTAGGTATATTTCTAAATTATAATTTTTATGAAAGTAAAAAAGGTACAAAAGACTCTTTATTGAAAAAATATTCATCCACTCCTGCAAATCCTTTTTTTGATACTGGAGGAACAGCAGGTCTTGGCATAAAAATACCATTAAAAAAGAATGGATTGGTAGTAAAAATGTATTACCATCAATCGATATGGAAAACAGGTGTTATCAATCTATCATTCGGTTATCGAATTATATAAAACTTGAGTTCAAATAATGAAGATTAAATTGGTTGCTAAAATTAGATATGAATTCAAACAATCATTATCTACGTTGTAATGCTATAGATAAACATGGAATGTGTATACTTACAGAATAATTTATAAATAGATAAATAACCATGAAGCCAAGCAAGAAGGTGTATATCATTGTGATTATTATCTTCTCCCATCTGACTGGTCATTTAAGTATTTCTTATGGCCAACAGCACTATATCGGATTTACAGGAGGATATAACATAGGAAAATTTTTTAATTTTTCTATCGATCCCGGTTATTCTTCAAAATTTCAGCTAAAAAGTGGCTTTTCAGCGGCTTCGTTTTATGAAAAAAAAAATATGCCTGCCCTAAGCCTTAGAGTTGGTCTGCAATACAATTATCAAGAAGCCGATATTGAAATTAGTGAGAATGAAGGACATTCCTCTTTTTACACTAAGCTTGATTATTCATTCCACTTGTTGAAACTTAATTCAATCATTGTCTTTCAAGTTTTTGAGAGAAATAATCTTAAGTTAAACTTGTTATTTGGACCAGAATTTTCTTATACCATCAATACCAAAGCAGAAGGTGAAGGATGGACGTACTACTCGGCATCCACAGGGGAAAAACAATATTGGAAAAAAGATGAACGCAATTCAAAAGACCTATACATCTTTAATTTTGGAGTTGATCTGGGTTTAGAGTTCATTGTTCCTGTCCGTGACCAATTGGACTTTCTGATTCAAAACAGATATGCGATCTTGATGACTAAAGTTTTCGGACTAAACATCCCTTTGTTTACAGGAAGTATACAGGTTGGGCTTCGGTATAATCTAAATAAATAATTTAGAATAAAAACGTTATTAAATTATTAGGCGTTCCTTATTTAGGTTAATTGTTTTTCCGATAAAGCTATTTGATCAGGCTACAACATTTTTTCTAGCGATACTCATAAAGCCTATACACAAATACAATTCAAATCTAGAAGAGTAAGACAAGTCTATAAATTTAATCAGTGTTTCGTAAATCATTTACCTTTAATGAAATTGTGGGCACTTAAAATTTTTATATTTTTGGTCATTCAATGGAAGTTCAATTTCAAATATCTCCTGAAGAAGCTAAAGATGAAGTTTTCATTCACAATCGAATAGCTCAGGAAATAGGAGTTTCTGAAAAAACATCCTTCGCATATACATGGCTGAAACGCTCTATTGATGCCCGTAAAAAAGAAATTAAAATCAATGCTACATTTCAAGTTTTTTTAGATGGAGTAGTGCCAACGTTCAACCCTGAATTTGAACCGAGAAAAGTGGATGAACATTCAGGTGTTGTACATATTGTTGGGGCAGGACCAGCCGGATTGTTTGCTGCATTGCGCGCACTCGAATTAGGTCTAAAACCTATAGTGTATGAAAGAGGAAAAGATGTTCGCTCCAGAAGAAGAGACTTGGCGCTGATTAATAGAAACGGAACTGTAAATCCGGAATCCAATTATTGTTTTGGTGAAGGTGGTGCAGGTACCTATTCGGATGGAAAACTCTATACGCGTTCCAAAAAACGTGGAGACGTAATGAAAGCTTTAAAATGGTTTGTGCATTTTGGAGCCCATCATGACATTATTGTAGATGCGCACCCACACATTGGTACCAATAAATTGCCTCAAATTATTGTTGCAATGCGCGAATTGATTAAAGCGTACGGAGGTGAAGTTCATTTCGAAACTAAGTTAACCAACATAGAAGTTGAAAATCATAAATTGGTTTCAATCGAATTGAACAATAACTCAAAGGTTAAATGCAACTCGCTGGTTGTAGCAACCGGGCACTCAGCAAGAGATATTTTTGATATCCTTCATCAAGCAAAGGTGAAATTAGAAGCAAAGCCTTTTGCCTTGGGAGTTCGCATTGAACATACGCAAGAATTGATAGATAAAATTCAGTATCACGGCAGATTGAATGATGATTTTTTACCACCGGCTTCTTATTCATTGGTTACTCAAGTTGAAGAGAAAGGAGTTTTTTCTTTTTGCATGTGTCCGGGGGGCATCATTGCTCCGTGTGCTACAGAAAATGGTGAAGTAGTCACAAACGGTTGGTCGCCCTCAAAGCGAAACAATCCTACCTCCAACTCAGGCATAGTTGTAAGTGTAGAACCTTCTGAACTGCCTGGGTATTCTGTAAACGATCCTTTTGTGAGTCTGAATTTTCAACGGCAAATTGAACAAACTTGTTGGCAGGCAGCAGGATGTACACAAGCTGTGCCCGCACAAAGGTTACTTGATTTCATTCAAGGGAAAAAATCAACCAACTTACCAAGTTCATCGTATCAACCCGGTATTGCTTCAGTTGACTTAAACACGATTTTACCCCCTTTTATTTCAAAAAGACTGCGAGTTGCTTTTGTAGACTTCGGGAAAAAAATGAATGGGTTTTTAACAAATGAAGCGTTACTACACGCCCCAGAATCAAGAACTTCTAGCCCAATTTCCGTTCCTAGGGACAAAGAAACTTGTATGAGTGTCAATACAATAGGTGTTTTCCCTTGTGGCGAAGGTGCTGGATATGCAGGTGGAATTATTTCTGCAGCCATTGATGGAATGAAATGTGTTGATGCAGTTTTTACTTTTCAAAAAGAAAAAAAGTAAAAAAATAATTCGTTCATCTATAATTTTCATATATTTATCTACGAAAACTAATTGTTTGTATGGAAATAGATGAGTATTCATATGCACTTCTTCATAAGGGTGACGGCTATATTGAGTTGGTTTTCACGAAAGAAAGTTGTACGTTGGAAATAGATGAGGTGAGAGATGGGTGGATGAAGGCTAAACAATTATCACCTGAAAAAAAACTAAATATTCTATTGATTACCGGTAAATGGTCATTGCTCGATAAAGAGTCTCGTGCTTTTGTTGTGTCTGAATTTAAAACTTGGCCGTATGTTGCAATTGTGGTTGACAATATGGGGCAACGACTAATGGGGAAAGTGATTTTGAACATCACTGGTCGAGGAAATCACACCAAATTGTTTGAAAAGAAAGAAGTTGCAATTGAGTGGCTTATTTCAAAGAAACAACAAGTAATAACAAAAAAATAACAATCAACTTGTTTTTCATCTAAATAAATAAGTACTTTTGTACTTTCAAATTCAAGGAATGAAGAGTAATTTACATCATCTTAATAAGAACACGATCATTTTTATAAAACAAACAATGTGTTGGTCTATTATACCTAAAAAGCAAGAATGTATCGGATAATGTAATTTCAGTTTTTTTATAATTTTTGAAATCCACCGATACCAGTCGGTGGATTTTTTATTTAAAACAAACAATGATGAAACAAAGTAAATCAATCAATAATATTCAATCAATTATGCACAAACCCATGCATTGCTGGAAGCATTGGCTCGTTAAGCTCCGTATTTAAGTCTGATTAATAATATAAATAAAAACAATAATCAAGGCTTTACGGAAACGTGAAGCCTTTTTTTATCACTTAATAATTTTATCAATACAATGAAAAATAACAAAAACAACACATTGGCAACTGTAGCTTTTGCCAATATTTATGTTATCTGGGGATTAACCTTTATCGCAATTTCGTATGGCTTACAGGGGTTTCCACCGTTTATACTTTCAGGTTTACGCTTTTTGATTGCAGGACTTTTAATTTTTAGTTATTTGAAAGGGAAAGGTGAAAAAGCAAACTCTCTTGTAAATTGGAAGAAGAATAGTATTACCGGAGTGCTGATTTTAACCGGAGGAACAGGGTTAGTAGGATGGGCAGAACAATTTGTCTCTGCCTCTGAAGCTGCTATTGCAATCGCGACCGGTCCATTTTGGTTTATTGCGTTGGATAGAGCAAATTGGAAACGTTATTTATCAGACAGATGGATACCAATTGGGCTGGTTATCGGCTTCTTTGGATTGATCTTGTTTTTAGGAAGTAGCATTGCATCAAAACATGTTTCAATTGCTTCTTTTTCAGAAAGAATCATCGCTTTTGCAGTGCTTGCATTTAGTTCTATTTCATGGGTTTTGGGCTCGTTGTATTCTAAAAAACAAAAAGCCAATCAGTCCACTTTCATGAATATTTCTCAACAATTAATAGCAGCCGGAGTAGTTTCTTTTATTGTTGCTTCTTTCCGTGGTGAGTGGGTTGCTTTTTCAATTTCTTCAATACCAAAAGAGGCTTGGTTTGGATTGTTGTTTCTTGTTGTTTTTGGATCAATAGTGGCTTATTTATCATACGTTTGGTTATTGTCTGAGAAAGATCCGGCATTGGTAAGCACGCATACCTATATAAACCCAATTGTAACCGTATTGGCCGGTTGGTTGCTTTTCGGTTCTAAAATTACAGGAGTTCAAATAGTGGGGCTAATCGTAATATTACTTGGAGTGTTGCTAACCAATGTTTCAAAGTATTTCAAGCTTTCTAAACGTTCTAAAGTAAAGGTAAGAAAATCGCTTAGAGCATTGAAAGGAGTATATTCTCCATTAAAATTGAGTTTTAAATAATAAGTTTATGAAGATAGGGTGTCTGCAAAGTGTAGGCGCCTTATTTTGTTATTTCTGCTAAAAGAATTGCCGTAGCAGTTGCTACATTCAACGACTCGGCTTCTCCGATACGAGGTATGGTTACAGCTTTTGTTATATGTTTTTCAATAGATGGTCGCACTCCATTTCCTTCATTTCCCATAATAAGTAAGGCGTTTTTTTCGTAGGGTACTGACCTGAAATTTTCACCCGATAACATTGCACCGTATTTTGGAAGTGAAGACTGCATTA
>JBDHXR010000044.1:0-20815 GCA_039810825.1 Fluviicola sp. | reverse complement strand
ACACAGTACGTTTACATTCAAGTTTAGGATACAAATCTCCTTTGGAAAAAGAATTAGAATTAAGAAAAATTAAAAATCATGCGGCCTGATAAAAATAGTCACAAAATTTGTAGGTATTCCAACAGGCAAAGAAAACAAGTGGAAACCCGCATGCTGGAATTTTGGAAGCACGGGATGGAACGGTCCCGAAAAGCCCGGGCATCGACAGGCTCTGCCAACGGGCCCGCTTGTATTAGGCTTTATTCGGGATGTTTTTCTGAAGCTGTGAAGACAAGGAGGAAGACCGCTTTACCTTATATTATTTTACCAAAAGTGTGCTCCAGAAAATTTTTGTCCTTTACTACGATATTCCCTGTCCCTATTAAATCCAATCTATATTTGATTTTTTGACCATTTGATGTTTTTAAATCTTGAGGTACAGAAATTAAAACTTCATATTTTTCATTCACTGGAAATGGAGAAATAGATTTGATTTTGCCTATCAAAATGCCATACTCATTTGATGGATAAGAATCAAGTTCTATTCTCACTTCTTGATTCAATTTTAGTTTGTTTAAAGAATTTAATGAAACATACATTTTAGCAATGAAATCATTTTTAATAGGCAAACAATAAAAAATATTTTCATTTTTAGAAATCAACTCACCAACATTTATTTTTTTGTTAAAAACAACTTTACAAGGTAATGGAGCCTTAATGCTTTGAATAAAATCCCCCTGTTTCAATACATCATCAATTTTTATTAATTCGTTTTTGTATTCTACCGAAAAAATTGATTTACCGGAATTAATGAATTGACCATCATTTACATCAATTGATATAACTTTTCCATCATATTTACTTTTAATTGGAACGTAAGGTATATCAGTTGTAACTGTTACTTCACTTGTTATAGTTTCTGGATAATCTATAATAACAGATAGTAATAAAATAAATGAAATTATAAATAGAGCTAAATATGTTCCAATTCTTACTAACCAGCTTGGAGGTCTATTCAAAAATTCTATTGTTGAGAAATTATTCATTTGATAAAAATTATGCGTCTAAATCCAACTGGTTTTTAACTAATTCATAGTATCTGCCTTTCAAAGCTATTAACTCTTTATGGTTACCGATTTCTGATACTTCTCCTTTATCCAATACTATTATTTGATCAGCATTTTTCACAGTACTTAAACGATGAGCAATAATTACAACTGTTTTACCAATAAAAAACTGATCAAAATTTTCCATTATCTTTTTCTCATTATTTGCATCAAGTGAACTTGTTGCTTCATCTAAAAAAAAGCATTCTGGATTTTTGAAAACTGCACGAGCAATGAAAACCCTTTGCTTTTGCCCAGTTGAAATACCTAAACCTTCTCTCCCAATTTTAGTGTTGTACCCTAAAGGTAATGTATCTATAAATTCTTTAATACACGCAATTTCACAAGCTTGATTTAACTTCTGTAAATCAATGTTTTCAGAACCAACAGCAATATTATTTTTAACACTGTCGGTAAATAAATAACCTTCCTGCATAACAGCACCAAAATAATTTCGCCAAGACTTATGTGAAATTTGTTCTAAATTAGTATCACCAACAAATACATTCCCTTCCGTTGGGGAATAAAATTTCATTAAAATTTTCATTAGTGTAGATTTTCCACTACCACTAGTTCCAACGATTGCTGTTACTTTTTTGTGAGGAATCTTAAAAGTTAAATTTTTTAATACAAAATCGGAACCTGCACCAGGATATTTAAAACTTAAATTTTCGATATGGAGTTCATGATTTGTCAGTTCATTAATTGAAATGTTTGATTGACCATTTTCCTCATCTGGTTTTTCTTGTATTTCAGATAAACGTTCTAAACTTATTTTAGCATCTTGATAGTGTAATACAAGTTCAACAAATTGATAAACAGGTGAATTTAACTGCCCGACAATGTAAGTCAAAGACAACATCATTCCTAAAGATATTTGACCATCAATCACTAATTTTGCAGACAATACAGTAATGAAAATATTTTTTACTTCATTTATTATCATTGAACCAGTAGACTGAATTTGTTCTAATTTTAGAGATTTAGATATTAGTTTGAAAATTTTAGCTTGTAAAGACTCCCACTCCCATCTTTTTTGTTTCTCTGCATTGTGTAATTTTATTTCTTGCATACCAGAAACTAATTCCATTACAAGACTTTGATTTGTCGCTACCAAATCAAAACGTCGATAATCTATTTCACGACGTTTTTTCAAAAAAGCTAAAACCCATAACATATAAAGGACACTACCTAAAATAAATACAATAAAGATTTTTACACTATATATTAAAACGACACTACTTAGAACAATTAATTGAAAAACAGAAAAAATAGAATTTAAACTAGTACTAGTGAAAAATGATTGAATTCTTTGATGATCGTTGATTCTCTGCATTATATCTCCGGTCATTTTAACATCAAAAAAATTAATTGGCAGTTTCATCAGTTTAATAAAAAAATCAGAAACTAGAGATACATTCAACCTTGATGTAATATGTAATAAAATCCAACTTCGAATTAATTCAATTGACATGCGACCAAAGAAAAGGAACAATTGTGCTGCTAAGATTAAGTATATAAAATTTACATCTCTATTTTGTATACCTATATCAACAATACTTTGAGTTAAAAAAGGGAAAATCAACTGTAAAATACTGCCAACAATTAGCCCTATAAATAATTGAAAAATTAAATTTTTAAATCCTAAAATAAACTTTAAAAGACGCCAGAAATCCTTTTTTGTGTTAAGCTTTTCCTTTTCTCCAGAATCATAAATATTTCCTTTATAAAAAGATGGTGTAGGCTCAACTAGTAATACAATCCCTTTATTTTCATCACTAATCCAATGTTTTTGGAATTCTTCTAAAGTATAAGTTATTAAACCATGAGCTGGGTCTGCAACAATTAATTTCTTGTTTTTAACCTTATATAAAACTGCAAAATGATTTTGATTCCAATGAATAATACATGGATATGGGGCTTCCTTTATTAGTTTATTTATATCAATCTTTACTGCTAATGTTCTTAATCCAATTTTTTCAGCAGCTTCACTTAACCCTAAAAAATTAGATCCTTGATTAGTTGTTCCAGATAATTCGCGTAATGTTTTAACCGAAAAATCTTTACCATAAAAATTAGAAATCATTCTCAAACACGTTGGACCGCAATCCATCATATCTAGTTGAGAGAAAAAAGGAAATTTCATTTTTCTGAATTAATAATTTGTTGAATTTTGTCGTGATTAATTATTAATCCTGTTTCATTACTAATCACACCAATATCTTTGAGTTTCATATATCCTTGTTGACCTTCCCATTTTGCAAGAAATGGATTGTAATTACACTCTATATTACTATACCATGTACCATCTAATCTTTCATTTAGAGGCCTGTTATCTATACACATGTATCTAAATTCACAAATTGAACATATATCAATTTTATCTTTTTTTGCGTTCCATAACTTTTTAATTCCTGATTCATCAATAGAAGACAACAATTTTGACGGATTTGAAACTGATTCCCATTCTAAAAAATCTATTTTACTATTGAATGTATTTTTTAATTGTTTGTTGCTATCTATAAATAATCGTCTATTATAATAAACGTTATGCTCTTGTGCTTCAAAAAAAGTATTAATATCAATTCTAAATAATTCAGGATATGTTTTATAATCTGGAACTAATTCATATAGATTTTCTTTTTGAAAATTTAAATTTTCATTTTTTTGATCTGAATAATAACCACACACTTGAATAAAATCAATTTCTTCAAATTTTTCTTTTAATTGAGCCAGATCATTTACATAAAGTAACTCACTATATTGAATATAAAATTTTACACTAGTTGCTTTGGATTGATGTATTTTTTCTGAAAATAAGTATAACTCATCAATAGAACATTCGTAAATAAAGAAAACATAACTTTTACAACCAATTTTGTTGAATCCTGCAATAACCTCATCTAAGTATTTATGATTCTTTAAATTTTTAAATTGACACCCAACACTTTCAATATATTGTGGCGAGTACCATTGATTAGTAAGCTTTGGAAATAAGCTAACTTCATCTTCATCACAAAAAAATATTAAATCATTTTTAATTAAAAAATCAATATAAGAGTTAATCGTTTCTTTTTCATTTTGATAACAATTGAATAATTCTTCTTTTGTTTTCCCTTCAAAATTTTGAAGTAACTCAAATAAGCCATTTGGAATTAAAAAGTAATCACCACGAGGTAAATCATAAATTATACTTCTGCGATAACCCGAAACAGGAATACACTCCGCAAATACCATTAAAACATTACTATTGTTGTTCATTCTGTATGAATTTCACATTAAACTTATGATTCTTAATTAGTTTATAATTTTGAGTATTATAACTGATTAGTTTTTTTTTTCCAGAACTAACTTTTTGGGTACTTAATTTTTGTGTAAAAATTAAATACTTCATATATACAGGTAACTTATCTTGATTTTTGAATATCTCTAATTCAATGTTTTCCATTTGATTCTTGTTTTAAATGTAATGCCACTTCTCTTTCTAAAAAATAATTACAAGGATAAGATACTTGATAAAATTGTCCAATAGGATTAACTTCAAGAAAATAATATTCCTTGAAAGGAGTAACAATCATATCAATTGATCCGCTATTCATCCCAAGTTTATTCATTAACAATAAAAGTTTAGTTTCAATATTATTCGGCAATTTATAAGGAGGTGTCCTGTTTGGTTTATCAAAGTTATAATTTCTGAAATCTAACTTTGTTTTTTCATCTAATTGAGAAAAGATTGCACTAGCAAAAAAGACACCGTGTAAAAAGAAAATTCTTAGTTCATAAGATTTTTCAAGACATTCTTGAAAAAATGAATAGCCAAAAGTTTCAGGAAAAGATTCAATGTCTTTTTGAGAAACTAATTGAGTTGCTCCGTCTACATTGTGATTAGGCATTTTCATATACCATCCTGATTGACCTATAGGTTTTGTAATAATTCCTGAATATTTAGAGTGGAATTCAACTAGATCATTTTTCCTATTAGTTATAATTGAATCAGGAACCTTTAAACCAATTTTTTTAGCTAACGATAAGTTAATAAGCTTATTTGTTTCGTTATCCCAAAAATGACCAATGCTATTTTTAGATTCAAGTTCATGGTAAACTAAATCAACTAGAATATCATTGTTTTTTTGAATTTCTAAATTAATTGAGTTATTAAAATTTACATTTTCGTGATTAATAAACTTAATTTTATTAATTAATGCACCTCTTCGATACCAATAAGCAGAAATCTCACTATTTTTTATAATTAGATTTCCCATTTTTATTTCAAATTCGATAACAGAATTGGAAAGTCCGACATTTTGGATTTCTATAAGATTATTACCATTTAATCTAATAAATTTTAAATTAAAATATGATAACCAATCCAATACATCATTTGTAGTAACATCATCATCATCTGTTAAAATAAATATCATTCTATGAAAATTAAATTGAAATTATTTAATAAGTATTGTTCTCTTTGGTCTTGAATTCTTTTTTTATAAAGTTTTTCAATTTCCAATGGATACAATCCAATCTTAGATCTATTCTTATTAATGTTTTGAATAAATACTTCTCTTTTTATAGGTTCCTCAAGTTTATTATATGATTTGAGAGCTTTTCTTTTTAAGGAATAATATTCATTCTTCTTTTTCATCTTTTTAAAATCTGAAACAAAAGCGAAATCCCTAGGCTTCAATTGAAAACAATATAATGATTTCAAAAGTAAAGAATCGATATCTTTTCGCCCACCAAATTGATAATAGTGCGCAAACATTAAATATTCGTGTGTATTTAAATATGGACGACCTTTTATCGGATCATAGTATTTTTCAGTAAGACTATCAAATTTATACATACTAGGTTGGATTATTCCTATTTCTTTTTCACCAGGAAAAAATCCAATTTCTTCAATTATACCAAGTAAACTATCTATAGCGATTTTATTCACTTTTTTATAGACAATTCTATTAGGTATAAAATTAAAAAAATTTGATTGGTCAAATTTTTCATTATAAAACTGTTCCTTTTCATAAATTTTTATTATCCTATCCCTAAGTTTCCAATTAATTTTTTGCAAGTAAATATTACGTAATGAATCGTAATTTTTGAATACATGGTTAAAGTAACTTAATGAAATAGAGTCTGAGATCAAAGGTGATTGTTCTATTGTTTTTAAAGAAATTCCTTGTTCAAAACATTTACTTATGAAATATACTCCATTAATAGAGTCATTTGCTAAAAGTGAGACTTGAAATGCATTATAGCAATCAGATGCAAATACAAATTTATTATTACTAATAAGTTCATAATATCTTTGATTTGATAATTTATAGTCTCCTTTAATAAGAGCAATTTCAGCGCTATCTTTTAGATTAAAATAGGCTGATATATCTTGAGTATTAGCATATTGAAATTTTAATGCTAAAAACAGAAGAATAATATATTTTTTTAGGTCTTGGGTCATAAAAAAGACAGGTAATTATTGAGAATAATTACCTGTTTAAAATTAATTAGCGAACTTCAACTAAGATAAGATAATCTTCAACCATATCATCTGTCAAAGTTATATCATTGCAGTTATCAGTTCCTCCTTCACCAACACGTACAGTATCATTACCGCCGTTTGAAGCTTTGGAATCACCACGCCAACCAGTGTTGGCATCTAGATCATAACTACTCATGTTACAATCTTTACTTTGGCGGGTCCAATCTCTAACACCTCCAACAATTTTGTTTAAATTTTCGATTTTTGAATCCTCAAATTTTTCAAATAAGGAATCATTTAGATTTTCTAAACTCATAAGAATTAAATTTACTTTTACTTACTCTATTAAACGATTTTCAGTATCCTCGCACAGAACGCGCTCTGTTGTATTAGGTTTAAACTTAAACAAATATAAAAAATCAATTAAATTAATGAGCTTTTTTGAAAATATATTTTTACCCAGATTTTAATAGCTTCAAAATAAAAGAATTCAAATGAAATTTCAAGATGATTAAATTTTCAAGGACATACTCTCATAAATATCATTCATTGATATTTAAATCCGAAATTAAATCACTTTTTCAAAACATCTTGATGTTATATCAGATAATGTTTCCCTGCCCCAATGGAAACGGAAAGCTTGGTGAATGGTTTGGCTCAATTGCAAGCTAAAAATAGCGACCTTGGAAGCTCATAATTTAGCTTTAAGCAATGTACCTAAACCATTTGCCAACTTGGAGGAGAAGGTGGATTAGGCAGCCTAAAAAGAAAAATTATCATTTTTTGTAGTTTTAGATACATAAAATTTTATCCTTCTTTTGTATCTTTAACCTGATTTAGGTGGTTAGGTTAGGTTGATTTAGAAGAGAAGCAAGACGCCCGTTTTGCTTCTCTTTTTCTTTTGTAGAAACAGTTTCTTACATTTAAACAACAAAACGACTTACAATGCGATACTTTTTACTCTCAATATTTGTCATAATATTTAATGCTACCTCTTTTGGACAAGATAATCTTCAAACCAAGACAGCAGAATTGGAGTTGCTTAAATCAAAAGAAAAGGAACTTGTTTCGGAAATCGAACATCTTAAACTCAAACAATTGATAGATCAAATGAAGTTGGTTGGATTACCAGCTGCAACGAATGAAATAGAAATTATTGAGCATTCAAGTTTGATTCTTGGTTTTGATTGCAATTATAAAATGGCTTCTTGGGCTTTTCATGTTTTATCTCCTGATGTGTCTTTTGGAAATATTAGTAGAACAAACGATTTTCGCGTAGATGGCCAAGTAAGCTGCGGAAGTTCAGTTGAATCAGATTATTTTAAGCGAATACCAAAAGCTGATGGAACTTTCAGTTATGATGGTTTTGGATTTGATAGAGGACATTTAGCACCTTCTGCCGATTTTAGATGGTCTTTGATAGCATTAAGCGAATCCTATTTTTACAGCAATATGACACCTCAAAGACCAGAATTCAATAGAGAATCTTGGGCTGAGTTGGAAACATTACTAAGAACCATTGTTGATCAGGAGAAAAAATCGTTTTATGTTTTGACAGGACCTGTGTTAAATGACAAATTACCAGTTATTGAGAAATCTACCAACAAGCTTAAAATTCCTGAATACCATTACAAAATCATTGTTGACCTTTCAACAGAAACACCGAGAGGTATGGCTTTTTTGATGCCTAACAAAAAATGTGAAAGCAGATTAAGCAATTATGTTGTTAGTATTGATAGCATTGAACAAATTACTGGTCTTGACTTTTTTCTATCAATCGATGATCAATTGGAAAAAACAATAGAATCAAAATCTGATTTTAATAGTTGGAAAACTCAAACAGGAACCAAGAATGTTGAGCCATTAAAGGCAACAGAACTTCCAAAAGGATATTTTAACACAGAACAAGCTGCCTCAAAAGTAGGAGGCACTTTTTCTATTGTAGGGAAAGTTGTGAGTACAAAGTATTTACCTAATTCACAAGCGACCTTTTTAAACCTTGACCAAACGTTTCCAAACCAAATCTTCACAGTAATCATCTGGAAAGATGGCCGCCGAAACTTTAGTTACAAACCAGAAGAAGAATTGGATGGAAAGTATATTGTTGTGACTGGAAAAGTGGAATTGGATAAGAATGGCGTTCCAGGGATTGTTGTTAAGAGCGAAGAGGATATACGGATTTGGGAGGAGTAAAAACGATATTTCCATTCTAAGGAATTTTATAAATGGACGATGAATGATGGAAACAAGCCCGAAGGCAAACACGAATGAGCAATGCGATTTAAAGAGCAACTGCGAAACGCTGTGAGCCGAGCTTTGTTATAGGCTTATGAAGCTCATGGCCCCGAAGAAGTGGACAGGTTGTGAGGGCAAGGAGGAAGACCGCTTTTCCTTTAAATTAATCCTTCTTTAATTGCTATGTCTCTATACATTTTGGATAATGGCCGTTTATGAAGATCCTCAATATTTGTATAATTCCCAACAATCATTCGATTAATCTCTGAATCGGAAAACTTCATGCCTCGATAACTATTTAAATAATTTCTAGCTTTTTCTCCATATTTAACCTTACTCTTGATAATTAATTCTAAGGCATGGTCTTCGTGCTTACTGTACAACTTAGAAAGTTTAAAAACCCTATTATTTCCATCTATTTTGGCGTTCTTATTAATACTTACAGTAACACCACTTTTTCCGTTTAGAGGGGATAGCGCATCTATTGAGATCAACTTATAGGAGAATTCAAAGTCGTCATGTTCTATCTCATAAGGTGAAATCATATTTTCATCAAAAGGGTCAAGTTCTCCTTTCGCGGCCTTACCGTTACATGTTTGACAACTCGGAATTAAATTAAAAAATGAAATACCGAAATAGGGATATTTAGACTTTGGAAGGAAGTGGTCTATTTCTGGTTTCACTTTTCCTTTTTTGGAGAGAACATAGATATAGTTTCTGTTGCAATATGGACAGGTATCAATATTGATTTTCTGAATAAACTTTGTTTTATTGAAGCGATCCGTTTTTTCGTATAAGTTAATAATGAATATGTTGTATAACACTCTGTTGAATGCTGAAGTGGTGTTGCCAACATTGGTATTTATTCTTCTAAACCATTTAGATATTTCTTCAAATTGAGTATTATCAGCGGTAACTAACTTTTTTAGATTTACTTCTTTTTTGATGAATTCAAGATATCTTATTTCTTTTGGAGTTAAAAAATAATGCTTTTTCTTAATAATTGCGCCAGACGATATTGCATGATTAATATTAGAAATCAAATGGGCTTTAACCCTTTCAAAGTGGTGCGTAACCAATCTATGATTTTTTTCAAGTCGTATCATTTATTCCTCCAGTTCATTTAATTCATTCAATAATTGTTGCTTTCTGAATTCTTTGTCAAATTTTTTATAATACATTACCATTAGCTTTTCTTTGAAAAATGGTTCTGAAATGATATTAATAAATTCTTTAATTGATTCTTTTTCGAGAACTATTTTCGGGCTTTTGTAGTTTTCATCTTTTTCATCTAATAAATTATCAATAACAAGTTGTATTTTACTTCGTGCGAATTCACCAATGCTACCATCTTTTAAATAAAAATTGTCGGTTAACAAATCAAAAATATTAGCTCCAAAAGTCTGATTTTTATGAATTACAGGAATTGAATACTCGTTATTATCTTGCGTGAGATCTGATAAACCATATTCTAATTGCAAAATATTTTGCTCAGGAATATCCGATAGGATAAATGGAGAATGAGTGGAAAAAAGTATGTTTATACCTTTCACAATTTCATTTTGGAACAAATATTTGTAGTTACCCAGTGTATTTAATAGATCATTTATAAATCTTCTTTGTAAGTCTGGATGGAAGTATAATTCAATCTCATCGAATACAACATTGAAATAATTGTACTGTATTCTTTCAACACCACCATTTTTGTTGTGAACTGAATAGGCATTATTAAGATGATAAATTAAGGAGTTAATTGAATGAATACTCTGTTGTTCACCAGAACTCAAATCGCTAAATTTTGGTTTTGATGTTTTATTTTCCTCAGTTAATTCAAAGTTTTCCAATTTACTTTCAAAAATAAAATCAACATCAAAAATCGGTGGAGGTAAACGCCTATTGATTTCATAAAGGTCTTTTTCATTTCGTATGTTCATCCAATCGAGTAAATCATCTAACTTAAAATAAATCGTTTCTCCTTCTTTACCCCAAAGCTGTGTTTCCTTATCTAAAATTTTACCCAAAAAATGAATCACTCTATGGTACTTAAATGTAACGTGAGAGTTGTCGTCTTTCAAATTTTCTATGGAATTTTTATACGCATGGAAAATTTCATCTTCTTTACTAGAAACTGGGCTGTAATACTCTGGGTAATTCTTCAAGATTCGCTTAACCTTATAAACAATGTAGTCAAGTAAGGGCTCCATATACTGATAATCACGTGATAAGTAATCATTGGAATCGTATCTATGAAATATTTTATAATGAACATTCAATAAATCAGTGATTAGATTTGTTTCACCACCAATTAAAAACGCATCTTCCTTTCTTCCAGATTTTTTATTGCCAAGTTTTATTTGATCTTTTTGATGCTTCATTTTATCGAAATGAAATGAAACATATTTAACATATTGTTTTTCTGTAACTTGTGCTTTACCTTTTAATTTATCCTTTGATTTCCTTTCAATAAACCTTTTAATCAATAGATTTGTTAATAATCTGTTTTTCGAAAGATTTATTTCATTGTTTATATAAATGTTACCTTCCTCACGCATTGGATTTATTACGGCTGGTGTCTTGTAACCATCATTTTTATGAAATAACGTTATTACCCAATCACCAATGTAATTAGAGTTTAAAGAATGATGTGAGTAATTTAAAAAAACTGAATAGAAAAAATTTCTTAGTAATTCATAACTTTCAGGGTAAAGAAGAGAATCAATTTTTAAATTTCTGGAAATCTCAATTGGCTCATTAAAGGTGTTGTTCTTTATAATTTTAAAGGTAATATTTGATTTATCTTCTACCGGGGTATTAATGTTTAATTCAATCAGAATTCCATTTAAATCATACAGTACGGAGCATTTAAATTCTTCTAATAACACATCATTACTTTCCTTGGACAATTTGATAAGCTCTTTATAGAGGCTAAGATCTTTTTCTAATTTATCAAGTGTGTCTTTTGAATTAAATAATTCTTCAATTTTAGATTTTAGCTGTTCAATCAATTTATAATCAGGATCCTTAGATTTTTTTGAGCGATCTATTATACAACACTTTACGTAATCTTCGAGTTTTTTATTATTCTCATTTAACGAAGATTTCTTCTCTTTCAACAGTCTTTCTTCTTCTTCTAAACGTGTGTGATATGGTTTAAGAATTTCACTGTCGTTTGAATCCCCAAGGCCTAAACCCAAATAATAAATACAATATAAAAGTAACTCTATCAACGTGCTTTTTCCGGTGCCATTTTTCCCCACAACGGCAGAAATGTTTATATCCAATTCCCCAATTTTGTATAGATCATCGGGCACGTTCTTATTTATAGAAAAATGTGTTATATTACCATTGACTCCATCAAACTTTCTGTCTTCTGTAAAGAATTCATATTCGTTATAAAATTGGTATAAACGACCTGGTTCTAACAGCTTCAAATACTGTTTGCCACAATCTTTATGTGGCCTAATGCCAATTAATTTAAATCCGCCCATTTCTTAGACTTTTTACAAGTGAAATTTTTCCTTTTCTATTGGAAAGATAATCTGATCCTTATACTTTAAACTTACTTCGAGTTGATATCCCTGATCACATTCAGAACAATAATATTGGCCATCCGAATTTAACTCAATGATTAATCCGTAACATGTTGGGCATTCAACATGATTTGAACCACAAAAATTACAATCACCTTTCAAGACAAAATGAGAGGTTTCCAGATTCTTTATTTCTTCAAGAGGGAAAAGATACTGTTGATTAGGGTCAATTTTTTCATTCGTTCTTGCTAATCTAATTTTGTCGTGCAAATAGCCGGATGAAAGTATATATCCTTCTTCAATTGAATATTGGCAGCCTTCGCTCAAGCAACTGAATTGAAAGTTATCTTGCATATACTCATGAAACATATCGATTTCATACTGAAGATCTTCAGTTAAACCTATTAAGTCAATCCAATTTTGATGATAATCTAAATGAATTCCATCTAAACGCTCTTTTATATCGGGATGAAACTCTTTCGATACTTTTGAAATACCATATTCCTTATAATTGGCTGAATTGAAAACGGCTTTTTCAATATGCTCCTTTTGATTTGACTTTAAGAATGTAATCGCTCCGAATAATATGGCAGCATCAGCTACATTGTTTTTACTATTTAAAAATGGTGCTTTCTCCTTTGAAATTGCCATATCTGCTATTTCAAGTTTTATCTCATCTGAAACATTATATTTCGGACAAGTTTTTAAAAAATCATCAACATTCTCTATATGATTTTGAGCGTTCAAGATTTTTTCATTAAACTGATTATTTATTTCAGCACATTTTAATTTAAAATCGGATAAGGATAAAGTAGATTTGATTTTAACAACTTCAGCAATTTCAATTTTCTTTTGAGCTTCTAACTGATTGATATGAAGTTTTGCTGTTTGCTTATTCTTTTCCCATTCAAATAAAATGATATCTGTTACTAAGACCGTAAATTCTGCTGTATTTGATTTTTGCTTGATTTGGTCAAAAACATTGATGTGTTTTCCCGAATGGCTATCAATCTTACAGGAAATGGTATCAAAGCAATTGGCAAGATATAACCAGGTATTAGTATCAATTATTAAATAAACCACTAGTTATCTCTTTTTGCTTCAGGCAATAAGGGTAATCCTAATTCCTTCAAAAATTTGTTATGTTCCCTAGTATATTTTTCAATTTCCTCTTCTAACGAAACAAGGGTTTTGTTTACTTCAAAAAGATCAATTTTTTGTTCTTCAACTGCAGTACTAACGTATCGAGAAATATTCAAGTTATATCCATTTTTTTCGATTTCTTCCATGGAAACTTTTCTGGAATATCTTTCTAATTCACTTCTGAACTTGTAGGTTTCTATGATTCGTTGAATATCGTTTGGCTCACCATTTTTACCTTCTCTCAAGCGATTTTGTCGTTTATCTTTAGCGAAATATTCGGAAGCATTGATAAATAGTACATCATCATTTTTTTTACATTTTTTCAGAACAATGATGCATACAGGTATTCCAGTTGAGAAAAATAAATTTGAAGGAAGGCCAATTACTGCATCTATGTTATTATCCTTCAATAATTTCGTGCGAATTTTATCTTCAGCTCCACCTCTAAACAAGACACCATGAGGTAGAATTATTGCCATAGTACCATCATTTTTTAAAAAGTGGAAACCATGTAGCAAGAATGCAAAATCAGCAGCAGATTTAGGTGCTAAGCCATAATTTTTAAATCGAAAATCATCCGCAATTGCTTCTGTAGGTTCCCAACGTAAACTAAACGGTGGATTAGATACAATGGCATCAAATTCAATTTTCTTGGATGGATTCATTTCGTTGAGTATTTCCCAATCATTAGCTAATGAATCTCCGTGATGAATTTCAAATTCGGTATCCTTTACTCCATGCAGCAACATGTTCATTCTAGCAAGGTTGTATGTGGTAATGTTTTTTTCTTGGCCATAAATTTTGCCAATTCCGTGATTCCCCATTTTATGGCGAACATTCAAAAGTAAGGAGCCTGAACCACAAGTTAAGTCCATTACCTTTTCAAGTTTTGGTCTCTTACCTGACTCGGGATTTTGACCGTCTAAGATTACAATTTCTGATAAAATTGTTGAGACTTGTTGGGGGGTATAGAATTCACCAGCCTTTTTTCCAGAACCAGCAGCAAACATTCCAATTAGATATTCATATGCATCTCCTAAAATATCTGTATCAGTAGAAAACTGAGAAATTCCTTCAGCAATTTTTTGAATAATCTGACAAAGCTTTTGATTTCTCTCCGGATAGTTTTTACCTAATTTTTCTGAATTCAAATTTATTTCAGAAAATAAGCCTTGGAAAGTGCTTTCAAAAGATTCATTTTCAATGTATTTAAACCCTTCTTGTAAAGTGGATAATAAATCATCGCTTTGAGTTCTGGCTAATTCTGAAATATGACTCCATAAGAATTTTGGAGTAATAACGTAATGTACTTTTCTACGCATTTGTTTTTCAAATGCTTCGACATCAGATGGGTTGTTTTTGTACCATAATGCCAAAGGAGATTGTTTATCGTCGCTTGGCAACATCGGAAAATCAGAACCTAGCTCTTTTTTTGCTGATTTCTCATAGTTGTCCGATAAGTATCTTAAAAACAAAAATGAAAGCATGTAATCGCGAAAATCGTCTGCATTCATTGCACCTCTAAGACTATCAGCAATGTCCCAGAGTGTTTTACCTAATTGTTGTTGTTCTTTAAATGTCATTTTTCGATTTCTTTTAATTCTTCTTGTTCAATCAAAATTTCAGGCAGATCAAATTGATACTTGTCTAAAAAAGCCTTGAACATTTTTATGAATAATTCTTTTGTATCTGGTCCCATTTCTTGAGGTTCATAAATGGAGTATTTGCCATGACTTAATAGGTTAAGTGCACGAGTATAGAGCACATCATCTTCAATTCCAAGTATGCATTTTGAGAAGTTATCATAACCAAAAAAGGTCGCAGTTTTTTCCATTATGCTCCGGAGCATATTAAAATGATATGTTTTAATACTTCCTTGTTTCTTAGATTCCGATACCTGTTTCAATTCACCCAATAGCGCAACGTGATGAAAAAATGGAGTTTCATCCGTTGCTCGAAGCGTATATCCATCGCCTCCATTTTTATGTAAAAAGTGACGTTTACACTTATGTTGCTTCAGTTCATTTACCATCACATTAAAAAATAAAGAGTGGTGTGAGGATACTGCTACCTTAATTTTGTCTTTTCCTTTTTTTAGTAGTTTGGCTAAATCGCTGGCTACTGCTATAGCATTATTATCATCTAAGGATGAAATAGGGTCATCGATATAAAAGTATTTTACCCATTTATACGTTTCTGCACCATCAATCGTCAATTCACAAATTGCAAGGAAAATGCACCATATGAAAATATTTTCCTCCCCTCTGGATATTTTGATATTATCCTGATCTCCTTTTTTAAAACCAACTCTCCAATTTTCGTAATCTATCTTAAAATCAAATTCTGCATAGCGTTCTAGATAAGCAAATATCTTTTCTTCCAAAGCTAGTTCACGAAAACCGCTTAAAAAATTAGACTTTTCATTGATTTGTAAAAATCTTGTCGTATCATTTTCCAAGTCGTTATCCCAAGAAAACAAGTCTTCTGTATATGCATTGAAATACAGTGTATCTGGCTGACCATTATTCTTCAGTTTACCGCAATTTTTGAATTCCATCGAAAGCCTTGTTTTACCTGTTCCATTATAGGCGTAAAGCAAAACGTAATTGTAGTTATTCAAATCATCGCGCAGACGAACGGCTAGGTCAGTAAGCGAATTGTATTTAAATATTTTTGGTTCGCTGCTCATTAGTCGTTATTAGGTTGAGGAAAAAGCTGCTGGATAAGACCTTTTTTATGGGATTTTAATTGTTCAATTTTATTTAATTGATTCTCGATTAAGATATCTGTATCCAAAAGGCACATAGCAATTTTAAGTTGTTCCTTTTTATTTCTAGGCAGCTTGATTTCAATTTTCGAAAAATTCTCGTAAAACAAATAACTTCTTATACCACCTTCTACATTATTCTTAACAGCTTGGTTAAACTGCCTTGTATTGAAAAACTGTAAAAGAAACTCACTTTCTACAGACTCATCCAACTTAAAACAAACATATAAAGAACTTACAATAATTTTGTTCAATTCACCGCTGTAACCAATTGAACCTACATCAATTCTTGCAGGGTTATATGCAAATGTTTTAGACTCAATAATTTTATAAGAAGTAATATCATACCCTCTTTTATTACTGTCCAAATTTTCGAATTGTTCACTTTGAGGGATGAATCCTCTCTTATTATTAATTGAGTAAATTGGAAGTACATCCCCATTTTTGTTTCTTTTAGAAACAACTGTTGTAATGTCTCCCAATTTACAAGTGCTCCATTCTTCATTAGATGTGAAATTTTTAAATCGGAATTTTGGCACAGATTGACCATCTTGAGGAAACAAATTTTGCATTAACCCTTTTTTATGATCTTTTAACGCATTCAGTTTTTCAATTTGTTTCGCGATTAGAACATCAACTGATGAAAGTAGATCCGCTATTTTCCTTTGTTCTTTTGGATTTGGGTTTGGCAACAATATTTCAGAAAACTGTTTGTAGCTAACCATTTTCCCATCTCTTATGCCTTCAAGATTTTTATTTAAATGACGAATGAAAAGATCCGTTTTAAAATAATGTTTATAAAATTCCTCAATGCTACTAGAATTCTTTTTTCTTAAAATAACATATGCTGGACTACATATTCCTTTGAAGTTAGAATATTCAATCCCCCCTTGAAATGACCTTAAACTGATAATAAAATCTCCAACCTCTACAACCTTATAATTTTCTATACCCTGATCTGATACAATTACATTATAATTAATCAATTCTCTTGGTATCGCTCCATTTTCTTGAGTTATTGCCAGAATTGGAAGATCGCTGTTATGTTCTTTATTTGAAATTTGATCAAAAAGCACATTACCAAGTTCATAGTTCCATTCACCATGACTCACAAATTCAGTAATACGCAATTCTGGTAATATTTTATTTTCTTTACTCATATGCTGCTAAACCTGAAATTTCACGTCCGTTTGCTAATTTCTTTAATTGGGGTACTAGTTCCTCCATCAAAGCCAATTCCTTTTGTGTTCTCTCTTTCCAACTCAGTTCCAGTGGCTCCATAAGATCACTCAATTTTTCACCGTCAAATATTAATCGGTTCAATACATCTTGAACAAATGGTTTTAATGTTTTAATATCCAGGCTATGATTTTTAGCTATTTCAGCCAATTCTTTGTCATGTTTTTCAGCTTTAAACAGCTGATACCCATTTCGAATTTCTTTTTCATTTAAACTTGAATTAGCTTCTAAACTGTTTATGTAATCCACAATATCATCACGCTCCTCCATTAAATTCGCACTCGAACTCATTAATCGAATTAATTGATCACGAGTCATTTTTTGCTTGGAAGGAGTTCGTTGGGTATATTCAGAAATGAGCTGCATTATGTAGTCATAATCAATAACTGCTGATGCAAACAATACCAATTCAAAATCTAATTGATCCAATTGAGGATTATCTTCTCCATTGTCGTTTTCTTGGTATGGCTTTAATTTTTTTGCAGTTTCTAGGTATGAACTTCTGAATGACAATAATTGATCTTCAGGTAGTAATTGTTCAATTACTTCTTTTTGATCAGTTGACAAGTCTGTATATTGATCTAACTGAGTGCGCAAACGTTGTACTTCTTTGAACTTGTTAACGAATTCTAATCGAGCTGCATCACCTTTCAAATTGTAAACTTCCTGAGGTTCACAAAGTAAATTGCTATTACCCATGAAATGTTCCATAGCTTTAACTGCTTCTTTGTATTTCTCAATCACAACCGGAGCAGGATCAACCAACCAAATTTCTTTAGCTTCGCCAGTTGATTTACCCGAAAAGAGGGCTATTGATTCATTTACAGCATTGGTTTGGCTTCTGAAATCTAAAATATTTCCATAAGGTTTTGTGTCATTTAACACACGATTTGTTCTTGAAAAAGCCTGAATCAAACCATGGAATTTTAGATTCTTATCAACATACAGAGTATTTAGATACTTTGAATCGAATCCTGTTAAAAGCATGTCGACAACTATGACGATATCAATTTTATTCTCCCTAGCGTAATCAGAATTTAGGAATCTTTGATCTTTAATTCGTTTTTGAACATCTTGATAATATAAGTCAAATTCATTTATGGTATGGTTAGTTCCATATTTAGAATTGTAATCCAACAAAATTGCGTTGAGTGCTTTTTTCTTTTCCTCAGGTGCATATTGGTTGTCCAATTTTTCCTGTTCTAAATCTTCCTGAATTTGCTGAATATCTCTATTCCCATCAGATGGAGGGGAAAACACACATGCAATGTTTAGAGGTATAAATGATGAATCCGTTACTTGCTTTGTAGCTTGCTTTTCCTTGAATAAATTGAAATAAGATATAGCCTCATTAATGGATTGGGTTGCAAAAATTGCGTTAAATCTGCGTGAATGTGTTGCTGAATCATGCTTAGACAGAATTGCATCCACCACAGCTGAACGATGTTCTTCAGTTCCAGTTTGAACTGCTGAATCTGGCTTAAAGTAATCTATATGAAACCTCAATACATTCTTATCTTCAATGGCATGTGTAATTGTATAAGAATGAAGTGGATTTTGAAATACATCCTCTGTGGTTACAAATGAAGCTTGTGTTCCTTGAATTTTAGTATATACGGCATTCTGCTCAAAAATAGGGGTCCCGGTAAATCCAAACAACTGTGCTTTTGGAAAGAATTCTTTAATTGCCTTGTGATTTTCACCAAATTGAGAACGATGGCACTCATCAAAAATGAAAATGATCCGTTTATTACTCAATGGATTTAGTCTTTCCTTATAGTTGTTTCGATTCGTAGAATCTAATGCTAATCCCAATTTTTGAATAGTTGTAACAATTACCTTGTCAGCATAATCATCGGAAAGCATTCTTCTAACCAAAGATTCAGTATTTGTATTTTCTTCAACGCTTCCTTCCTGGAACTTATTGAATTCTTCCCGTGTTTGTCGGTCAAGATCTTTTCGATCGACAACAAATAGACATTTTTCCACATTTGGATTATCTTTTAGAAGAGTCGAAGTCTTAAATGAAGTAAGTGTTTTACCGCTGCCCGTAGTATGCCATACAAAACCATTTCCTCTGTTTTGATGAATGCAGTCGACAATTGCCTTGACTGCGTAAACTTGATAAGGGCGCATAACTAAAATTTTCTGTTCGCTTTCGACAAGCACCATATACTTGCTTATCATTTCCCCAAGGGTACATTTGGAAAGAAATTTATCAGAGAATTGATCCAAACCATTTACTTTTTCATTGTCTTCTCTTGCTAATTCATAGACTGGAAGAAACTGTTCATCGACATCAAAATTGAAATGTTGATTTCGGTTATTTGAAAAATATCGTGTCATACTTTGATTGCTGACGATAAACAATTGCATAAAGCACAACAAGGAATTGTTGTAGCCATTTCCAGGATCGTTTTTATAATTTACGATTTGTTGCATTGCATTCCTAGGTGTAATACCGTGATTCTTCAATTCTATCTGAACTACAGGAATACCGTTTATAAGTAGGATAACATCGTATCGATGATGACTGTTTTCGGTATTCATTCTGAGTTGGTTAATGACCTCGTAATCATTTTTACACCAATCTTTAATATTGACTAAAGAGTAATAAAGTGGCGTACCATCCTCTCTCTGGAAATGATTTACCTGACGTAAAACTTTGGATGCGTGAAATACATCATTGTGTATAATCTCGTCTTTTAAACGTGCGAATTCTGCATCAGATAAATTTACCCGATTAAGTGTTTCGAACTTTTCTCTAAAATTCTTTTCTAAAGAAAATTTATCACGAATATCTGGACGGTAGACGTATTTTAAATCTATAAGTTTTTGAATAAAACTTTGTTCAAGTTGACTTTCTTTCATAGATTATCCTCCATTAATAAATCCTTTACGTTGACATTTAAAATTTTCGCAATTCGGTATAGATCTTCTATTTTGGATTGAGTTCTATTCTGAACATATCCGTTAACTATATTGTAACTTTTATTTAGTTGTTCAGCTAACCAAATTTGTTTAATACCTTTTTCTTCGAGAACTTCCTTAATCCGATTCATAAAGTTACTTTGTGAAGCTGTGAATATAGAAATTTCAAACAGAAAACACACTAAAAAAAGGTGATGTCAATTAGATTTTCTGGTCAAAGATTATATTTTTATGCTAATAAAGGCTACAGTCTTTCAATCATTAACTCAAACCTTACGGACTAAGGTTTGGACTATCTATATTTGTTTAGACGATTTTACTCAGCCCTATTAAATTTGTAATATGGCAAAGATTTATGAAAATGAGTTTAAAGTAATGATTGTAGAGTTACTCAACTCAGGAAGAAGTATTA
>JBDHXR010000043.1:0-20834 GCA_039810825.1 Fluviicola sp. | reverse complement strand
GAGATGATTATTTAACGAAACCTTTCTCGTTTGAAGAGTTGTTGTTGCGCATAAAATCGTTACTAAAACGTGGTCATATTCAAGATGAAATAGAAGATAAAGTAATTCAAATTGGTTCTTATGCGTTTGATTCTGAAAACTATGTGCTTTCGCACCCCAATTTCAACAAGACACTCACTAAAAAAGAGGCATTGGTTCTGAAAACTCTTGTGAAATCAGTCAATTCGGTTATTCCGCGTGAAAACATACTCACTGCTGTTTGGGGGCAAGACGATTATTTTGCCGGAAGAAGTATGGATGTGTTTATTACAAAACTTAGAAAATACTTAAGCGAAGATCCTAGAATTGCAATCCAAAACATTCATGGCATAGGCTTTAAACTCGAAATAAATTGATATGAAAACTACACTATTCTTTTTGTTCGCTTTGTTTTTTGTACAACCTTTATTTGCTGATCAACTTGCATACATTTCTAAAGCAGATGCAGAAAAAGCTGTAGCTTACTTGCTGAAACACAAAAAAATAATCTTGTTTTGCGGTTGTTGCGATGGCAGCACCCCAAGCCCGTGGAAAATTTCTAATGCAGAGGTACGCTACACAGGATTTGAGGAATATTACGAAGTGGTAATTACTTACAAATCTCAAGATGGCATTACTACTGAAGCCATTGATTTGGCTTACGTTTGGGAAAAAAAATCCAGAAAGACCATTGGTGAACTTTTGGGCATGGAACATGATCCGTGCAAACCTTTGCCCCGATGACTCGCATTTTGCATATAGAAACAGCAACTACGGTTTGCTCTGTAGCTTTGTCTGAAGAGGGAAGACTGCTTGAATTAGCTGAATTAACCGATCAAGGGTTTGTTCACGGAGAGCAATTGACGGTGCTTATTGAGAAACTCATGCTTAAAAACAAGCTTCAATTTTCTGATTTGAATGCGATTAGTGTTTCATCTGGACCAGGTTCGTACACAGGTTTGCGAATAGGTGTTTCTACTGCGAAAGGCTTGTGTTATGCGCTTAAAATTCCTTTAATTTCGGTAAATACCTTGCTTTCATACACAGAAATTGCACGTCAGTTTTATCCAAATGATTCGTTATGTGCAATGATAGATGCTCGAAGAATGGAAGTGTTTTCATCGCTTGTATCAAGTGAGAATCAGCTTGTGAAACCGCCTTCAGCGGATGTGTTGGGGGAATTCAGTTACACCGAGTTTGATCCGTTTGTTTGTTTTGGCGACGGTTCAAGTAAGGTTAAAGATTTGTGGGCAAACAGGTCGGTCACTTTTGCTGATGTCACATTGTCAGCAAGTGGACAAGTTAAATTGGCGTATGAAAAGTTCCTGAGCAACGATTTTGAAGATGTAGCGTATTTTGAACCCAATTACATCAAAGCATTTTATCAACCTACAAAAGAAAAATAAGCGGGTCATGCATTGTTTGCTCGCCTTTTCTTGATGTTCGGAAGAAAGAGCGTAACAAAGCCAATCAACGGGAGAAAAGAGCAAAGTTTATACACGTAAATTACATTTGTGTGGTCAATTAATTCACCAATTAAAGCAGATGCTAATCCACCCATCCCAAAAGCAAAGCCATAAAATAATCCTGAAATCATCCCGATTTTACCAGGTAAAAGTTCTTGCGCATACACCAAAATCGATGGAAATGCAGAAGCCAAGGTCAATGCTGCCATTACAATGAAAATACTTGTCCAAAAGAGGTTGACGTATGGAAGTGCAAGAGTGAAAGGTGCTGCACCAACTATTGAAAACCAAATAATACGTTTTCTACCAAATTTATCTCCAAGTGGTCCGCCAATTAAGGTTCCTAGTGCAAAAGCAAACAAATACAAAAACAAGTGTATTTGAGAAGTGGTTTTTGAAACATGAAACTTTTCTTGTAAATAGAAAACGTAATAACTGGATATGCTAGCTGTGAAAAAGTACTTCGAAAACAACAAGATGAGCAATATACCAATGGTGATTTTTACACGCAAAGGAGAAACATTGAGTGGAGCCTCATTGTAAGCATTTTTCTTTAGTTCTCCCCGTAAAATTAATGATTCATACCACTTGCTTACGCGAAATAAAATACTGGCACCTATTACCGCAAAAATTGTAAAAAAAGCAATGGTATATTGTCCAAACGGAATTACAAATAAAGCAATAAGCAAGGGGCCAACAGCGGTTCCACCATTTCCACCCAATTGAAAAATTGCCTGTGCAAAGCTGCGTTTTCCTCCAGAAGCATAATATGCCACTCTAGACGCCTCGGGGTGAAAAACCGAAGACCCCATTCCAATTAAACAGGCGGATAGAATAATGCTGGTGAAATTCCAAGCAAATGAAAGCAATGTTAAACCAGAAAAAGCGACCAACATTCCTAAAATAAACGAAAAGGGTTGCGGGTGTTTGTCTGTGTACCTGCCTACAAATGGCTGAAGAATGGATGATGTCATTTGAAATGCAAACGTAATCATACCTATTTGTGCGTAAGAAAGTGCATACTTATGCTTTAAAAAATCATAAGAAGCTGGAAGTATCATCTGAATCAAGTCGTTAAAAAAATGTCCTAAACTTACTGCAATAAGTATGGAAAAAACAACTTTTTGATTGGAGCTACTTTCTTGTGTCATTTTACAAAAATAGCGATAAGAATTGATGAGCTATGTTAATGAGTACTTAATGCACGTCGAAATTTAGTATTTTTGCTTTTGTTCAAAGTATAATTGAAATGAGCTCTATTCGTTTAAAGAAATCTGATAAACCGTTTGTTATTACCGGCCCATGCAGTGCAGAAACTGAAGAGCAAATGATGTTAACTGCTAAACAGCTACACGAACACGTGAATTTCAACCTACTGCGTGCCGGAATATGGAAGCCACGAACCAGGCCAGATTCTTTTGCTGGAGTAGGAGAGATGGGATTAAGTTGGCTGGTAGAAGCTGGTAAAAGCATCGGGAAACCTACTGCCACAGAAGTTGCAAATTCCAAACATGTAGAGGCTGTATTGAAAGCTGGAGTGGATGTGATGTGGATAGGAGCAAGAACTACAGCAAATCCATTTGCAGTTCAAGAAATTGCAGATGCCTTGAAAGGAGTAGACGTGCCTGTACTCATCAAAAACCCAATCAATCCGGATTTAGACTTATGGATTGGAGCTTTTGAACGTCTAGATAACGCAGGAGTAAAACAGCTTGGAGCTATACACAGAGGGTTTTCAGTTTATAAACCAATTCATTACAGAAATATCCCAAGTTGGGAAATCCCGATAAGACTAACAGAAAAAATTCCCGGAGTTTTCTTAATTAACGACCCCAGTCATATTGCCGGGAAAAGTGATTTTGTGAAAGAAGTAGCTCAGAAAGCAATGGATTTGAATTTTGATGGACTCATGATTGAAGCACATTGCAAGCCTGATGACGCATGGTCAGATAAAGACCAGCAACTTACACCCGCTCAGTTAGCTCAACTTTTTCTAGCGTTGATTCTGCGTTCAGCAGATGTGTCTGTGTTAAATCAAGACAGTATTCATCTGATACGCGAAAAAATTGCTGAATTGGATGATCAAATGTTTGAAATAGTTTCTTCAAGAATGCGCCTTTGCGAAGATTTGGGTGTTTATAAAAGAGAACACAACCTCACTATTCTGCAACCAGAACATTGGCGCAATACTCTTGCTAAACGAATCGAAAAAAAAGAAGGGTATCAGCTAAGTGAAGATTTTATCCAAAAGTTAATGGATGCTATACACCAAGAATCTATCCAGCATCAAATGAATGTGATGAATAGAGAATAAGTAATGAGCATGAATCTAAAATTAACACCAACCGTATTAGAAGGTCTGGTTCAAATTCCACCTTCTAAAAGTGATTCTCAACGTGCAATTGTCTGTGCAGCTTTGGCAAATGGTGTTTCAACCTTGAGAAATATTGGAACAAGCAACGATGAATCCAATATGCTCAAATGTATTCAGCAACTTGGAGCAAAGGTGCACTACGTGGAAGAGCATGTTGTAGAAATTACCGGAATCAGTGAACAAAATTCTGAAATTCATTTGAATGTTGGAGAATCGGGCTTAGCAATGCGCCTTCTTACGCTGGTTTGTTCAACGTTTAACCAAAAAATCACAATAGATGGAAGCGGGTCTTTACTAAACAGATCGATGGATTTTTTTGATCAGGTTTTACCACAGTTAAACGTGAAAGTGACAAGCAATCATGGGAAAGCCCCAATTGAGGTTTACGGACCCATTTCAAGTGGTGATGTATTTTTAGAAAAAGTACCAAGCTCGCAATACATTTCAGGCTTGTTGATTGCGCTTTCACGCTTAGAGGGTGACAGTTTTATTCATATAAAAAATCCGGTTTCAGAGCCTTACATAGCAATGACGATTCAGACGTTGAAAAAATTCAATGTATTTGTTGACAAAGTTGAAGAAGGGTATTTTGTGAAAGGCGGGCAAAAATTTATTGCTTGTGATTATGAAATTGAGTCTGACTGGAGTTCGGGTAGTTACTGGCTTTTAGCAGCAGCTTTGGGAAATAATATTCGTGTAAAAGGATTAAATTTAGAAAGCAAACAAGCAGATAAGGCAATTATGAATGTTTTATTGTCAGTTGGTTGCAAATTTTCTATTGAAGAGGATTGCATTGTGGTTCAATCGGGAAAATTGGTTCCGTTTACCTTTGATGCTACAAATTGCCCGGATTTGTTTCCTACTCTGGTTGTTCTTGCAGCTAAAATAAATGGAGTTTCAGAAATAAAAGGAGTTCATAGATTGAAAGATAAAGAAAGCAATCGTGCGCTGGCATTGCAAGATGAATATAATAAACTCGGCTTGCATATTGAAGTGAAAAGCGATGTTATGGAAATTCATGGCACTGGGAAATTAAAAAAAGCACATGTAACCGCACACAATGACCACAGAATTGCGATGAGCCTAGCTATCGCGTCTACTTTTTGTGAAGAAAATTTGTTTTTATCTGAAACTGAATCGGTTGCAAAAAGCTACCCGTCTTTTTGGGAGGCATTTGAAATGTTAAGAAAATAACACCCATTCATCAAATTATTTAACCGTTTGTACTATTTTTAAGAAAATAACAGTTAAGAATTGAAACTAAACTTGATAATATCCGTAATATTGAAACACTGAAACTTTTAAACCCGCTTTAAAGCAAAAAAATAAGTTACAGTAATTTTCTTCATAATCAGGTTAAAAAAAGTGTTCTTTTTGCAAAGAACACTTTTTTTTGTGAATACTCAAGTTAATATTTTACGGGCAGTTTTAATGCGTTCAAATCGAACTCATAAATGTCTAAACTACTTCTTTTATCGCTAATAGTTGAACTTGTAATAAATGCTTTACCAAGCTCTTTATAGATTCTGAAATGTGTATCGTCATTCACTGAATTGATAGTGCCACCTAAATTTATTGGTTTGGTCCACCCGCTTCCGGTGTTTTCAGAAACAAATACATCAAAGCCACCCATACCTACATGGCCATCAGAACTAAAAAATAAAAATCTTCCGTCTGGAGAGATATACGGTGTTGTTTCGCGCAATGCAGTATTTATCGTATCACTTAATGCAACTGCTTTTCCCCAGCTACGGCCATTTTTTTGGACAACATAAATATCTGTAGATTTTTTTTCACCTTTTCGATCCGACACAAAATACATGGTATTTCCATCTGCAGTTAATGTAGCTGCTCCATCAAAAAAAGAACTGTTAATGGTTTTGTTTTTGATAGGTTTTGGAAGTGTCCACTTTCCTTGCTTGGTGTATTCAACTTCACAAATATCTGAGCTTTTTGTAGGCTTTTTCTCTGCAGTTAATGAAGTGTTTAATGTAACCAAGGCTGTATTTCCATCTTTAGAAATCCAAGAAATTGTTTCAAACCCCTTGCCATTAATGCGTTCTACATTGTTGTTGATGCTGTCGTATTTTTTCAAATCATCATTCCAAACACCTGTATATACATCTTCGTAATACAATCTGTCATCTGGATTGACCATTCCGCCTGTTGTATTTGCTCTACGAGAAGTAAAATAAACGCGTTTGCCATTATCGGTAAGCACCAGTGAGTAATCGTTGTAACCTGAATTGATTTCACCAACCATTGCTGCTCTTGTGTTTACAACGTTCTTTTGTGTCTTTGCAAACTCTATATTTAACAATTTGTGCGCAATACTTAATTCTTTTGCACGCTGAGGTTTCATTACAGAAATGGCTGTTTTATATGCAATAGCTGCTGAATCAAGTTCATTAAGTTGGTGGTAAGCTCCTCCCAACATATCAAATATATCCGGGTCTACATCATTCGGAGCTTTGTTAATAGCTGAAATGCAGTATTGTTTTGTGTATCCGTAATTATTCAACTTTGAATGACAGTATGCAATCCAAAAAGGAGGTTTCCATGAATAGGGATCTTTCATGGCTGCATCTCTAAATTCTGAAAGAGCCTCACCAATTTTGTTTTCGTTCAAAAGTTTTACCCCTTTATCAATTCGAATAAGGGCAGCAGACTTATCGATGATATTTGTTACAGAATCTTTGACTTCAATGTAAGCAGCATTCGATAAATGAGCGCAAAGGATTAGAAAAATTAATGACAAATAGGTTTTCATACAGTATTAAATAATTTCTACAAAATAAACTAAAAAATTGGATTGTTCTACATTGCTAAGTAAATCCGCATTATTTTATTGATTTTCTTCTGTTTTACCAAGTTCATGCATGGCTATAGTAGCTGCAACAATTGCCCAAATTGGTGCAAATGAGGCGCATAACCACAACAATACGTTCCAACAAAATGTTCCTAAAAACACCCACGGACTATCAGAAAAATTACTCCAATCAAAAAGTGAGCTTATGTTTACAAAGTTCCATATCAACACAGAATAAATTGAACCTATTGACAGTGCTAAACCACGATTTTTGCGTGTAAATTGAATGCTGTGGTGAAAATTCATTTTTAACCGCTCAAACGTGTAGTCTAAGAAAGCAAAACCGTAATAGTAAAAACTAACAAACATGAGCAAGTGCCTAAGCGGACTTTCTTTGAAATTTTGCCACCCAATCAATGAAATTAAAAAAATAAGTGTAAAAAAGAATACCTCCCACATCATGTTTCGAATTCCTAGCCGAACACTTCGTTTTATATCCAAAATCAGCTGTTTGAAATTGAATGGGTATTTTTTTCCTGTTAAGATGAATTCAACCTTTTGAGAAAGCTTCGAAATCATTGGAGCTAAGATGATGACGACAATGTATTTTGCAAATCGCATCAAGGCAGTAGCAACCAAGATTTCAGCCATTAAACGAAGTAAATACCAAATGATTTGATTCATAGTAGTTGCATCGGTTGCTGGAGCATTCATGTGAATGGAGTAACCAACCTTGTATATGCACAACATCAAAAGTGCAGGAAAAATCAAATACCAATACATGCGATATTTCACAATCATTTTAAATGCTTTGATGTATGATTTATATCCCAGTATAAGGTTTCTGAAAAAAGCCATGTTCAAAAATAGCAATTTTCTTCTTCCACCATGCCTCATGTAATTTATGTATTCCAAACAAATTCACTACCTTTGCTCCTTCAAAAAAATGATATGAGTAAAGCAGTATCCTTTAGTCCATTGTTTGCAATTAGTCCGATTGATGGAAGGTATAGAAGTAAAGCAGAAGATTTAGCAATCTATTTTTCAGAATTTGGATTAATAAAATACCGAGTGCATGTAGAGGTTGAGTATTTCATTGCGTTGATTGAGGCTAAAATTGGTGTTTTATCTCAAATCGATAAGTCAGTTTTCCCAGCCTTGCGTGAAATTGTTTCTTCGTTTTCCGAAAACGATGCTCTTTCGATAAAAGAAATTGAGAAAACTACCAACCACGATGTAAAAGCGGTTGAGTATTTTCTAAAAGAAAAGATGGAGAAGCTAGGACTAACAACGTATTTAGAGTTTATTCATTTTGGTCTTACGTCTCAAGATGTCAACAATACTGCTGTTCCTCTAAGCTTAAAAGATGCTATTCAAACAGTGTATTTACCAGAGATTTCTAAAATCATTTCAAGATTAGATGAATTTTCTGTTGAATGGGCTTCTATTCCATTACTTGCGCGCACGCATGGCCAACCTGCTTCACCAACCATGCTAGGGAAAGAAATTGCAGTGTTTTCTTACCGATTAAAAAAACAAGTTGACTTGCTTAAGCAAATTCCGTATGCAGCAAAATTTGGTGGTGCAACCGGTAATTTTGATGCGCACAACATTGCTTTCCCAGAAATTGATTGGGTTCAATTCTCAAATAATTTTGTAAACAACATACTTGGCTTAGATAGAAGTCAGTTGACAACGCAAATTGAAAATTATGATCAGTTGGCAAATTTGTTTGATTGTTTAAAACGAATTAATACGATATTGTTGGATTTAAACAGAGACATGTGGACATACATATCGATGGATTACTTCAAACAAAAATTGAAAGAAGGTGAAGTAGGCTCTTCTGCTATGCCACATAAGGTTAACCCAATAGATTTTGAAAACTCTGAAGGGAATATTGGAATAGCAAATGCCTTGTTTGAACATTTAGCTGCTAAACTTCCTGTTTCCAGATTGCAACGTGACTTAACTGATTCTACTGTTTTAAGAGCAATTGGAATGCCTCTAGCTCATTCACTTATCGCTTTTAAAGCAACGATGAACGGATTGAATAAACTGTTGTTGAACGAAGGTCAAATAGCAATGGACTTAGAAAACAACTGGGCGGTAGTAGCAGAAGCGATTCAGACAGTATTGAGAAGTATTGGGTATCCAAAACCTTATGAAGCCTTAAAGGGATTGACCAGAAAGAATGAAAAGGTAACTCAAGAATCGGTTCATCAATTCATTGATACCTTACAGGTTGATGAGGTGATAAAAAAACGTTTGAAACAAATTTCGCCTACAAATTACACTGGAATTAACGTAATATAGGAATTCTTTGTATATTGGTTCAAAAAAAATGTGATTCAACGTTTAATCCAACTTATTCTTTTTTGTTCAATTTATGTGTGCTTTGGTCAGGCTCCTGCTCAAATTGATTGGGGACCTACAAACATTTACAGACCAAACATGCTGAGTATATTGCCCAAAAGCAATGGTTCTTTTTTCACTTTTCACTACACCAATTCTTCGTTGTTGCCTATGCCAAAAATATCGAGGTTTGACAATTGCATAGAGGTTGTAAGTAAAAAAATTGAACAAAGAATTGAAACAAAGATGGTTACGTTGGAAGATGTATTTGTCTTTTCTGATCGATTGTTTTGTTTGTTCTCGGATCTGCTAGGAGCAACAGTTTCTCTGTATATTCAAGAATACGATAATGAGGCAGACCAGTTAGGTATTCCAATTGAAGTGGCATCTTATCCAATTCCAAAAGGATGGGTAAAAGATGTATTTATCTCACTTAAAATGTCGCCCAAAGAAAAATGCATGGTAGTTGATTATTTAATACCTGCACGGAAAGATGATTTCGATCAATTCGGCTATGCTATTTTGGATTCTACACTAACACCAATCAAGCGGGGAGAATACGAAATTCCTTACAATTCTAAATTGACTGCTGTGGAAACTCGCCACGTTACAGATAACGGAGATTATTTCTTAGGAGTTTCTGTATTTAAAAAAGCAAATTCTTTGGTTTGGAAAAATTTTGAAGTAGCAGATAAATCCGTATTGCTCCATTTGAACCGAAAAGATAGCCTCCAGATTTTTGAAATCAGTTCAGATTTTCAAAAAGTATTTAACTACACCATTTCTTCTAATCAAAACAAGGTTGTTATTACAGGTACTTGGGGAAACATAGAATCCAAAGAAGTAAAAGGAGTGTTTAGCTCTTTGTATTTAATCAATCAAAGTCAATTCACTCAACCTAAATTTATTCAGTTTAACGAAGGAGAATTGCCCTCAGACCCAGTTCAAGAACCGAAATTGATAACAGATAATTACATGAATATTGATAACGACTTGCTCAATTATTCATTCAGAAAAGTAGTGTTTGATAACGATGGAAATATAATTGTCTTGGCAGAGCAGTATTATATTTATGAAGTAAGTTCTATTGATTCAAGAGGCATGAGTCAAGTAACAAACTACTACCACTACAACGATTGTCTTTTGTATTCAATTTCGGTAGATAGTGGACAGCTGAACTGGTTGCGAAAAGTGCCTAAAAAACAAGTTTCTGTTAATGATTTCGGTCAATTCTCTTCCTTACTTTGCTATCAAAACAATGGGAAACTGCGTTTGTTTTTCAACGATGTGAAACAAAACTACGATGAACTTGGTGGGTACAATGGCAAACGTATTCCTTTTTCGAATACAACAAGGTATAAAGATTATTGTTTGTCTCAGGTTACTGTTGACCTTAAAGATGGCAATGTAAGTAGAATTTTATTTTCACCTTATGAAGCTGTAAATGCATACATCTGCTTGAAACTATCTGCAGTCAACGAAAAAGGGAAGCAGGTTATTTTTTCTGCATCACAAAAAAAGGACAAATACGGAATTTTACCCTTTGAATGATTTTCTTTTAATTGAAGCAATTCGCTTGAACAAATACAAAAGCAAGAAACTAAAGGTGCATATTGCTCCAACAAACCCAATCATATCACCAAATTTTTGATACGTTGTAATGGTTTGATTTAATTTGAGGGTGTACACAAATTGATCTTTTACCCACCAGTCTGTCTTTTTTAGCACTTCACCGGTGTTTGAAATAACTCCTGAAGTTCCTGTATTTGCAGATTGAACCACGTATTTGTTTGTTTCAATAGCCCGCAATCTTGCAATATCAAAATGTTGTTTGTATCCCGGTGTATCCTTCCACCAGCCATCATTTGTTATTACAGCAATGAATTGTGCGCCAAGTTTTGTCTGTTTTGCTACCCATTCTCCGTAAACAGACTCGTAACAAACTGCTGGGGCATGCGCAATGTTTTCAAGTGTAAAAACCTTAGGGTTATTTTCGATACCCAAAGTACCAGAGCCGCCTTCCATTTCAACAGCAAATTGTTCTAGAAAAGGCAACGTGTTTACAAATGGAATTTTTTCTACTCCAAGTACCAATTTAGACTTATGAATGATTTTTGGATTTGCAGTATTGTCAAATAGCAACGATGAATTGTAATCTTCTAGGTACAAATCTAAAGGTTTGTAGTACTTGGCAGCCGCACTTATTTTGGTGTCAAAACTTTGAAAAGTAGATGCGCCAATTAAAAAGCCCGCTTTGTTCCACTTTGCTCTTCGCTCGTTAATTTGGTGTGTAAAAGTTTCTTTGCGAAGACTTTGTTCGTATATTTTTGATGTTGGGTATAAGGCCGTTTCCGGAGCGATTACAAGCTTTGTTTTTTTAGTAACCACTTTATCTGCTTGATCGAGCATTTCTGTAAGTTGATCTTGGTTGTTGCCAGTAAACTTCTCTTCATATGGATCGATATTGGGTTGCAAAACTGCAACTTCATACGACTCAGATTTTGGGTTGTTGGTTTTTAATTTTATGTATGACCATAACAAAGGAAGCGTGAATATCATCAAAATAATCTGCAATACTCTGGATTTGTACCATGGTGTTTTTTTATTAAGTAGAAAAAGAAACAACAATACATTAATTAGCAAAACCCAAAGCGTTCCTCCTAATACACCAGTTGTATCATACCACTGCACCCAATTTGTTCGGATTGCAAAAACATTCCCTATTGTTAGCCAAGGCCAAGAAAGCTCCCAATGGAAATGCATGTATTCAAAGCATATCCAAGTTGAAACAAAAATAAAACCACCCCAATGCTTGCCAACCCTACGTTTTAGTAAATGAAAAAAGGTAAAGAAAATTGCCATGAGCAAGCTGTTTGCTAAAAAGGCCATGTAAGCTCCACCTGCACTTGCAAAATAAACCCACCACGTGGTTCCAACATTGTAGATGAAAAATGCAAAATAAGCATGTAGGAAAAGTGCAAAGGCTTTTCTTTTATCAAAGAAATTATTTTCTACAAAAAGTAGGGGAATCCAAGCTACAAAGGCTAAGAATGTGATACTTCCAGTTTCTGGAAATGAAACTACAAGCAATAAGCCTGTTAAGGCACTTAATATCCATCGATTGATTCTTTTTTGTAGCAATTTTTCTAGCATAGCACGAAAATACAATTTGTTTGCATACAAAAGATTGATATCAAAAAAAACAGGCTCCTAAATAGAGCCTGTTTTAGAGTTATATCAACACTTTCCTTATTGGAAAATAACCGTCATTTCAACACGTCTGTTTTTCTGACGTCCTTCTGGTGTGTTGTTGTCAGCTATTGGTTGAGTTTCACCGAAGAATAATGTGTTCAATCGTTTTGCGTCAACACCCTTGGCAACCAAGTATGCTTTAACAGATTCAGCACGTTGCTTAGACAATACCAAGTTTTTCTGTGCATCACCTACATTATCTGTGTGACCAGAAATCTGAAGTTTCCAATCAGCTTTCTTCACAAGTAAATCTGCCAATTCATTCAATGAAGGGAAAGATACTTCTTTGATAATTGCATTACCGGTATTGAACTCAAGGTTTTCAAATGCTGTTTTCAAGATTTCTTGAGCCTCTTGTTCTATTTCAGGACAACCTTTGTTTTCTTTTGGTCCTTTTACTGTAGGGCACTCATCTTCTTTATCCAATACTCCGTCACCATCTGTGTCTTGGTATGGACATCCTTTGTTTGCTAATGGTCCTGCCAAGTAAGGACATTCGTCATCTTTGTCAATCAATCCATCTCCATCTGTATCAGGCCAAGGACAACCATTGTTTTCAACTGGTCCAAACACTTCAGGGCAGTTATCAACGAAGTCAAAAATACCATCTCCATCTGTATCAGGGCACCCTTGATTTGCAATTGGTCCCGGAGCATCCGGACAAGCATCATCTTTGTCTGGTAATCCATCGCCGTCTTTATCAGGACAACCGTTGAACGCTGCTAAACCTGCTTCTGTAGGGCAATCATCTTTCGGGTCGATAATGCCATCACCATCTGTATCAGGGCAACCTCTGTATTCTTTTACTCCAGCTAAATCTGGGCATGCATCGTCTTTATCAGGAATGCTATCTCCGTCTCTATCCGGGCATCCTTTAAATTGTGCTAACCCTGGATCATCCGGACACAAATCATCTTTATCAGGAATGCCGTCTCCATCTTTATCAGGACAACCTTTAAATGCCCAAATACCAGGTACGTCGATACACTCGTCTTTTTTGTCAGAAACTTTATCTTCATCTCTATCCCTAGGTTTTGAATACAATACAGGAACACGTAAGCCCATATAAAATTCAGTTCCTCTCACTTTGCCAACAGCAAACAATGAGTTAAAATCAACAAAACCAATTGTGATTGGTCCAAGTCGTGCAGCCATTCCAACCTTCCAACCCGAATAGTTATTCACTGAAACTGGAATGTGTAGTCCAAACCATGCATAATCAAAACTTGGAGTAATGGCAAACTGATTAGGAGTTCTTACTCTTGAAGGGTTTTTCTTGCTAATGATATTCACATTACCAGTTGCATTGATGTAGAACCACTTCCAAATGTGGTAATCTAACTGAAAGTTTAACGCAGTTGGTGTGTTCATGTAATACGTTCCACCTTTACTTTCATTCTCTGTCCATCCCGGATCATGTGTAATCAAACTGTCAACAACTGAATCCATGGAAGCAAATGAATTTACATCTTTAAACACGCGCATGTCCAAGGTTGTAGTGTTTACAGTAAAGTCACGGCTCAACCCACCTTTTGTGTATTTCATTCCACCAATATCTAGTACAGATACTCCGGCACGCAAAGTGTACTTATTTTCATTTTTCATCCAAATATCTTGAACGCCGTCCATCTCGTATTTGAATTCTTTCCATTTCGGACGCCATTCATATACAACTCCTAAATCTAAACCAAAGCCCAGTTTAGAAGATGATTTAAACAATGTTTTCGCATTGAAGTCTTGCAAATCATCCATGTTGCTTGAATATCCATAATTAAAGTTTCCTTGCAAGGTTGTTAATGTGTCTTTGTTCAATACATTATAAACAAGGTTGTCGCTGTGGCTATATGCCGATGCAATTCCTTGTAATATTTTTACGCGACCACCTACTTTCAAGAAATGTTCACCTTTATCCATTACTACTTGACCGTAATTAATCCCATATTCATTCCATGCCATCATGTTTACTGTAGCAAATTGATCATCAAGTTTTAAATTCCATAATTTTTGGAAATCAAATCCATTCGTTGCTAACATTGCGAGTTTTGGGTCAACGTTATCAACATTTGCAACCATACGGTTTTTGAATGAAAATCCGATGGCTATTTTAGGAGTAACATGAAAAGCAAAATTTAATATATCTAGCTGTGTACTAAAATATGCACCTCTAGAACGAGCTTTAGGATTGTTGTAATCATACAAATCAAATATAGAACGATCTGCCAATGTACTGTCCGGCTTCATCCACATTGTGTCTGCTGTAAATGATTTTTTCCACCATTTCGGCATCACTTTGGTATCAAAATATTTCATGTTTTGCCAGCCAGCAACATTTGCGCTGAACAGGTTAACATCTACAATGAATCTGCCATCCACAAAACTAGCAGGTTGCGCATCTAAACCCATCACCCCAACATAATTGCTGCTGTGAACGCCTAAATAGTTTTGAGAAAATAATGAAAAGCTAAGCGGGAGAGCGCACAATGTTAGCATTAAATTAAGTAGCGTTTTTTTCATAAGTGTTATTTTATTTTGTAGCGTACTAAATAGCCGTTGGATTGTGAATTGAGTAGAAAGGTGCCGTCGTCTAATTTTTGCAAGCATACTTTGTTTGCACCTTCATAGCTTTCATCGCCAATCTTATGGCCTTTAATGTTGTAAATATAGCAATTGTTTGAAATAGCATCAATTAAGCTGATTATTTTTTTCTCTTTATTAAACTTGATGTCTGCAAAATCTGTCACTTTTGTTGAAATCTGACCTAGAACTACTCCTCGATCTGAAATTACAAAGACTGAATTTCCTTGTGGAATATAAAAATAGGTTTCTGAACCTAAAGTCTGAGTAAAGAATTTTGTGCTGGATTGGTTGATTAATATAGATTGATTTCCATTTTCAGCAATTCGACCAAATCTTTTGTTGCTTATTCCTAAAACACTGATGGAACCGTCCACTTTAATGATTTTCCATTCTCCATTTGCCAGTGTTTTTGTTGCAATAGTTTTATTGCGTTTTAATGAAATACTCTGCCAAATGTTGTTGGAACAAATATGTGCAATAAGGTCGCCTTTTTTTCCTTGAACAACAAGATTAGAAGGAAAGCTGGATATTTTAGAAAGGTTCGCACGGTATATTTGCTTTCCTGCAGTAGTATATGCAACTACTTCTTTGTCAGTAGTAAATGAAATATAATCTTTTCCTGACCAATAGAACGGATAGATACAACTTGTAATGTGTTCACGCACAATAGGGAATCCTGGAATGTTATTACCTGTTTGGTCAAAAGCATAAATACTTGACTTGGTAGGAATAAAAATACCATTTCCAATAAATACCGGTTCACCCAATGCTTCAGAATTCAATTGCTTGCTCCAGTTCACCTTTTTTGTGCCAATGCTGTATACCGTATTTGATCTTGTGATAGCTATGATGTTGTTTGAATTTGGAACGGTATTTAATTCAACTAAATCATCGTCTAATCGAATAGGTGTTAGTTGATTGTTTTCTTCTTTTTCAACTGAGTTTTCTTCTTGTTCGGAGTATATGGAAATTGTTTCATAATCGATTTCTGGCAATTTACTCAATGTAATTTGTTTGGTTTTATCAATAAATCTGTAAGAAACAGATTGTGTACTGTTACTTGAAAGTTTATCTTTTAAACTAATTGATTGGGCAAGTGTATTCCCAGTTTCATAGTCTCCAATTAGTTGATTGATAAAGTTTTTTGACGATGAAACGTATACCATATTGTTAAACACTTCAAGATAATAATCTTTCTTTTTTGTTAGAATTTGAAAAGATTGATTTCTAAGCAGGGCTTGACGTGATTTAATATTCAGATCACTATTATTTAAATCATTTAGTTCTTCAATTGGGTTTGAGCCTAGCTTGAAATCTGTTAGCAAACAACTGTCTTTTCCTTTTGTAACAAGAACGCAACCAAAGTTAATCCATTTTGAAAGAATTGATTTTTCTGGATACAGACTGTTTAAATAATTGGTTTCATAGAAGGTGTATGAGTCAAAATTTGCTGGTATGTATTCTTGAAAAACTTCTTGATCATTCACCAAGGGCAATTCTGTGTTGTTTTTTTGAGCTGTATATCTAGATGTTCTATTGTTTAAATAGTAACAGTTTTCGATCTTGTAGTTTTTATTTTGATCTTTACAAATCGTTGAAAAACTAGATTTTCTGTCAATGTATTTCCAATCGATAATCGAACGAGATTGCGCCTGCCATTCACCTTTGTAGATAAGTAAATATTTTCCATGAAAACTACCTTTCCATCCATTTGAAATTGAAAAGGACTTAGAAGGATTTATACTTGAAGATAGCAACAATTTTTCGAAATATGCTTTTACCTTATCTCTTGTCCATGGTTTGCTTCTCTCAAGTACTACAAGCTCTCTGTTTATGCTGAAAAAGTAATGCTGAATGCGCTCTTGATTGTTTAAGAGTTGTATGAAAAAAAATTTTTTTTGAAGTTTTACAAAAAGAGGTAAATCGTAATTGACTTCTAATGTATTGTGAACGACTAGCACCGTATCATCTTGTTTTGAAAATACATTTTCAGGCCTTGGAGCATTCGAACTCCCGCTAGCAAGGGTGAAACCAACATAAGCAATCCACAAGAGGGCAGAAGCAATGATTAGAATAATAAATGATCGTTTAAACATGATACAATTGTTCTAAGGTCAAAAATACCAGTAAAGTGAATTAGAAAAACTGAATAGTAAGGAAATAGTTAACAGCGAAATGTTTAATCAACAAATAAAGTCAATTGTGAGTTTCCTAATAAATTAAACCCTAAACGATGGTGAATAGTGGCGCCATATTGATGAATAGCATTTCGGTGAATCTTCGTTGGATATCCTTTATTTACATTCCAACCATATTCAGGAAATTCATTGTGAAGAGTTTCCATGTATTCATCTCGGTATGTTTTTGCCAAAATGGATGCTGCAGCTATGTTTTTATATTTAGAATCACCTTTTATAATGGCTATAGATCGAATATCGTTTTCCAAAAACACCTTGTTTCCATCTATAAGTGCTAAATCTGGAGTTGTTGTTAATTTTTTTGTCGCTCGATACATTCCTGTAAGCGATGCTTTTAAAATGTTTAATTGAGCAATTTCATCCGGGAAAATGAATTCAACAGCAAAAGACAACGCCTCTTTTTCAATTATCAAACGCAATTCTTTTCTTTTTTTTTCTGAAACTTGCTTTGAATCATTTAAAAAAGGATGAAAAAAAAATGGGGGCAAAATTACTGCTGCACATACCACAGGACCCGCCAAACAGCCTCTTCCAGCTTCATCACAACCTGCCTCTAATTTCCCTTTTTCAAATTGGTCTAATAATTGCATGCACCAAAAGTGAAAATTTTTTTGTACATTGGTACAACCTTTTTACATTTAGTTACGTATTATGAATAAATAAAAACTGTTATGAAAAATTTAGTTTTACTACTTATCACTTCCACTTTTAGTTTTTTTGGGTTTAGCCAAGAGTTTGCTAGCATTACAAAAGATCAGTTAAAAAGTGGTAAATCATCAGGTGTTTTTGAATTTAAAGTGCCTGAATCCATCGATCAAGCGAAAGTTGATGCTGTGAAAGGATACTATAAAGATTACTATACTGTTAACTTCGATGAAGCAACCGACGTATTAAAAATCACTCTTTTGAAAAATGAAGACGTAAATGTAAATGTAATGAACCGCATTTTGGTTGCATTGGATTTAAGAACGGTTCAAGTTGATGGTAAAGAAATGACCTTCATGGATATGAAAGATGCTTATTTAAAGTAAACTCAATAGATATTATTAAAAACGGGAGCTCAAAGGTTCCCGTTTTTTTGTTTGTAATGGTGACAATGATTATTTCGAGTGCTATCTGAAAATTGAATTTACTTTTCAATACAAATCCGAGCATCTACCGCAATTAGTTTAGAAGAACTTCCTAAAAAAGGGTTGATATCCAATTCAACAATTTCTGGAGCAACTTCTATTAATGTAGAAAGACGAATGATATTTTCAATGATTAGATCTTCATTGATTCCGTCTTGACCTCGCACTCCCTGAATAATTGGGTAAGATTTTAGTCGTTTTATCATTAAGCTAGCTTCCTTTTTTTCGATTGGTACAAGCCCACTTGAAATATCTTTGAGTACTTCAACAAAAATACCACCCATACCGACTAAAATAAGGTGCCCGAAATTACTTTCTTTTACCACTCCCATATATATTTCTTTACCGCTTAATTGTTGTTGCAAAAGCACAGCAGTTGAATCAGGCAACTGAATGAGTTTATCAAATGTGTTGGATACACTTTCTATGGAATTGATATTTAAAATTACGCCACCTATATCTGACTTGTGCAAAGGACCAACTACTTTCATTACAAGCGGGAATCCTAATTTTTTTGCTTGTTCTATTGCTTGCTCCTTTGTGGATACTTCTTTTTGATTTACACGAGGAATACCAACGGCGTCAAATAATTCAAATACAGAATTTGCATCAAGATATCCATTTTTTGCATTTTCTATGATTGCGCGGACTGCATTTTTATCGACAGGAAGTGATTCTTCGGGTTCAAAAGATGGCGTTGTTCTGTTGATACGTGAAAGTACATAGCCAAAACTTACTTCATCGTCAAAATTCACATGCCCTTTTGCTTGAAAATGACTTACCTCGTCAGCTGCCTGAATTACTGACGGCAGAATAGGGAAAATTGGCTTTTTACATGTAGCCATCTTTTGATGCAATACATCGTAAACATCGTCAACCCGCCACATTCCTGTAGTTCCAAACACCACAATAGAAGCATCTATTTCATCAAATTCATTTTCTACATAATCCAAAATGGTTCCAAGTTGTTCAGCAGTTCCGGTTGCTAAGAAATCAATTGGGTTTGCAACGGATGAACCTGGATATAATTTTGAAAGAAGTTCGTCTGCTTTTTTACCGGAAATTGGAGGTACATCCATTCCATTTTTTGTTAGTACATCTGTAAGCATAACACCCGGACCACCTGCATGAGTAATCACAGCCACACGGTTTCCATTCATCTTAGGAATGGTAAAAATTGCCGCAACATAAACCAACTCAACCCTGCTGTAGCAACGAATAATTCCAGCTTTTCGAAACAAGGCATTCACTGCAGTGTTTGAACCAGCCAAAGCACCTGTGTGTGATGAAACAGCTCGAGTACCTGCTTCTGTAGAACCTGCTTTTATTGCTGCAATTCTACATCCTTTTTTTGTGAGTGAGCGCGCATGTTTTAAAAACCTTACAGGATCAGAAATTTGTTCCATATAAAGCAGTTTTACTTTTGAGCTTGTCTTTGGATCAAAGGTTGTATCCCAATACTCCAACACGTCTTCTACGCCAATTTGAGCACTGTTGCCAATAGAAAAGATGTTTTTAAATTTTAATCCTCGGGGAATAGCAATTTCCAATAGATAAACCATTGTCGCTCCTGAAGCAGACACACAATCACATCCCATTGGGTCATACTCAGGAATTGGACCTGCAAATACGCCTTTGTAATTACCGGTTATCATCCCAATACAATTTGGTCCAATTAAGGATGCGTTTGCTTTTGTTGCAATATCCGCACAGCGCATTTCTAATTTTTTTCCTTCTTCACCGATTTCACTAAAGCCAGCCGAGAAGAGAATGAAAGCTTTACACCCTTTTTCCTCTGCTAAAATCTTCATTGTTTCTTCAACATAATTGGCTGCAATGGCTATTATTGCTAAATCAACTTGAGGCAAATCACGGCTACTTTCAAAACCGGGAATTCCTTGAACAATTTTTTCCTTTGGGTTTACGGCATACACTTTTCCTGCATAATTATGGGTAAGAATGTTGTGTAACACTTTGCCTCCTGGCTTAGAAATGTCATTGGAAGCACCAATAACTACGATACTCTTTGGGTCAAAAAGTTCATGTGTAATCATAATTTTCAATCAATAATTTGCATGAAATTACTGAAGAATGCGCTGTTGAAGTATGATTCAAATCATTATTTATTGATGAATTATTCTATAATGACAGGCATGTTTAAATATAAATTAATCTAAAGATTTGTTGCAGGAACATGAAATAAAAAAACCCGATTTTACTAAAATCGGGTTTGAAAAAATTATAAAACCTAAACTAAAGCGTATAAGCATTTTTTTCTATGAGGTATTGGGCAATCAATTGACGTTCATTTTTAGGATTTATTCCGTCTAATTTGGTAAATCTCTTCACTCCTGTTAACATCATTCTAGCCTCATCACCTTCAGCAAAGCTATTTATGGCGTCTTTGGCAGCTTTTGCAATTTTATCTGTTGCATCATAAAAGAATGTTTTAGCAATTGCTATTTGAATTTCAGCATCTTTTTCTCCTTTAGAAGCAATCAACTTTTCTACACGCAACAATACAGATTCTGCTTGATATATTTGAATGCCAATATCCGCAATATTCATCAAAATTTCTTCTTCTTTTGAAAGTGTTTGCATCAATTTTTGAACAGCTGACCCAGCCACCATCAGAATTACTTTTTTGAAGCCAGC
>JBDHXR010000042.1:0-20871 GCA_039810825.1 Fluviicola sp. | reverse complement strand
TTTAAACGCTCCTACTATCTTGTAAACCTCTTCAATCAACTGATCCAATGTTTTACCAGATTTTGCCATATACTCCCAAATGATAAGCCCCATCCAAATACCATCACGTTCAGGAATGTGTCCTTTTACAGCAATTCCACCAGATTCTTCACCACCAATAAGTACATCTTGCTCCACCATCATTCCGGCAATGTATTTGAACCCTATTTTTACAACTTCATAATCCAGTCCAAACACTTTGGCAAGTTTTTCTACACGAGGTGTTGTACTGAAAGCTGTTACAACTTTCCCTGTTAAGCCTTTTGTCTCAAACAAATACTTCAACAACAACAGTATAATATGATGAGAATCAACAAATTCACCCTTTCCATTGTACAAGCCAATACGATCTGCATCTCCATCTGTTGCCAAAGCACATGAAATGGTTTTATGCTCAATGATGAACTGTTCCAACTCTTTTAAGTTTTTTTGAATGGGCTCTGGTGCCTGTCCTTTGAAGGATGGATTGTAGTCACAATGTAAGAGATGAACTTTCGGAAGGATTCTAGGAATCACATTTTGCCCGGCTCCATACATTGCATCGTAAACCAAATTTAAATTTGAGTTTCGAATGGCTTCTAAATCGAAATTTGCCTCAATATGTTTTACATAACGTGTTTCAAAATCGTGGTATTCTAATTTACCAGAATTCTCGTATGTTTCTAGCTGAATTGATTGATAATCAAAATCTAGTTTTTCTGGAATAATGTCTTCAATTTCTTGAACAAATTCTGGTGTTAACGGTCCACCATAATATGCTTTTATTTTATATCCGTTGTAAGAAGGCGGATTGTGAGATGCTGTTAAAATTATTCCAAGCCCACAATTTAGCTGTTTAGCAGCAAGTGAAATCATTGGTGTTGACACAAAGCCTTTCGCCATTTTCACTTCGATTCCTTCGTGCAACAAGACTTTTGCCACCGTTTCAGCAAACAATTCTCCACCAAAACGACAATCATGTCCTAATGCGATTTTTGAATTCCAACGGGTGGTATCTGTTGACTTTTTAAGCCATTGAGCAGTTGCATAAGCTACACGAGCCACATTTTCAACTGTAAATTCTTCTGCAATTATTGCACGCCACCCGTCTGTTCCAAATTTTATTTTTACTGCCACTTTACTTTGAATTTTAAGTACTCAAAGATAAACAAAGTCTTTAGAACAACACCGTTAACAGAACTTAAACACGGAACTATTTTACATTTTAATAAAAGGTAGTGGAGGATTTAGCCCTTTGATAACAAGAAAATACTTCCCTGGTAATAATAAGTTAACATCTATTTTAGGATCATTACTATTTACAGATCCTTTCCCTATTGATTGCCCTAAATTGTTCACAATCGAATATTCCATTTGTTTTGTTACACCCTTTATATTTAATGTTTTTTCAACAGGATTTGGTTTTAATGAAATAATTAGTTCATTGTTTGATATTCCTAAATTTGAACAATTCGAATTTGGGTTATTTGATGATAATGAAATTCGGGTAGCAAATAAATCTGCCATTGACTGAGAACGTAAACTAATATTATCAATTGAATGACCATTTGCAAAACAATCATTCATATAATTGTAATTCTGAACAATATCGCCATGATATATTGGAGAAGAAGCCCCTAAAGTGTTAAAAAAATTTATTATACTCTTACTTCCAAACGCATATGGGTAAAAATAATAAGGTTGACAGATATTGCTTTGTTGATAGCATTCCCATGTGATTCTTCCTAGTAATCTGCCATAGTTGTAATTTACCAAAATATCCGAACCTTGATGATAAAAATAGAAAACAGGAGTATCAACAAGTTGATTTAATATAGAAAAATCAAAAATACCTGCATAAAAACTTCCTACTCCTTTTACAGAAGCATCATTGTTCCCCAAATTAAAATTCCCTTCAATGCTACCTAAATCTGGTCTTTGTAAATTGATTGGTGATGGATTGCAACTATATAGATTCAAATTGCTACTTGGTGTAGGCGCATCTGGAATACTATAACATGAAAGTGGCTTTTCACTTACCTGATCAGTTAATGCAGTAGCTATGGCTACAAAACCTCCAGCACTTTCTCCAAAAACAAATACGTTATTAATATCAGAAGAATCCATAACACTTCTATCTTTCATAAACCTAATTGCATCTTTCATATCTTGCATACCTCTATAGTTTGCTCTATATATTTCAGAACTATCTGCAATATAAGCACATGGTTGAGAAATTGATGTATTGCATAAAGCATACATATTATAATTGCTTGCCTTATGTGTCCCTAAACGCCAATTAATATTAGCTACGACCCAACCTCTTTTTGCAAAAAATCGAGATATATATACAGTGTTAACATCTTCTTTACTTCCAGAAATCCATGTGCCACCATGAGCAATAACAAGTATTGGTCTCGAACAATTAGAGTCTTTGATTGGTTTATAAATATCTAATTCTAAAGTATCGTTCTCACCTAAATAACTAGTTTCTATACTGTAAACTACATTAACAATACTATCATAAGAATATAAAGGTTGAGAATATGGTAATTGTGCTATGATATAGTTATTCAAAAGAATAAATAATATCGAAGTAAATAGGTTTTTCATAGTAAAGTCAGTTTAATTAATGATTAATTAAACTGAAAGTTACAAATAATTTATACAAATTACAAACAAGTCATTCTTTCGACCAAATGCGTGTATTTAAATCTAATTCTTCAACTATTCCTGTCATATTTTTTAGTACTGACACCAACCCCAAACAATCTTTCTCACTAAATGATTGCGAAAACACCTTGGGCTCAAAAAAGTCTTTGTTATTGCTAGCTGCAATAAAAACTTTGTTGTTCAAAAATGCAAAATTTAACTTCACTTTCAGATCGTTTCTCAAATTATTCATCTTTTCCATCATAGATAAACTAAGAATGTAACGTGCTTCTTGTTCATCTGTGCTGTACGTTGCGAAGTTTTTCTCAAATTTTGGATTTTCCATTCTCAACAATGCACCTTTTCTTTCACTATTCCAACTTTGAAACTTTCTACCCAGCCAACCAAGGTTTTTCTCTAAGAAATCTTCATCAACATAGGTTTCTCCGTGAAAATTTTTCTGAAAATCGCTGGTAAATAAAATTCCTTTAAATATTGTGTGCCAACTTTCATGACGAACTCCGTTCTTGTCAGTGTAATACGTCTTGTATTCAGTATGGATTTCTCCAAAGGAAAGCGAAGTACTACCCAAAACGCCTTTTACCACATCCTCAGCTCTATATTTATCGTAATTTTTAGTGAAAATTCCACTTTCGTGATACGCATCCATCATAGAAGAGTTGGGAAAATATTGCAACCTATTGTCTACATACATAATCATTTTTGGCACTATCAGAGTCTTGAAATGTGTTTTGTAGTTTCCATAAAACTTATTATACATTCGTATTAAAGCAATCACTAAAGCGAATAGATATACAAAGACAAAAACAAGGGTTAAATTGAAAAATGGATAAGCGAAATAATAAACACCTAGAACTATAGCCGCTAAGAAAAAAATGGAAAGCCAAACCCGTTTAAAAAACTTGTCAATAAAAGAATTGCGTTCATTCTCAATGATGCTTAAATCACCAGACAATAAGTTTTTATAAAATGTGTTGAAATCTTCCATCTTATAATTATTCAGAGAATTTGAGGTATTCTTTTTTTAGCATCTTATTTTTATTGGCAACAATAGAAGAAGGGAATTGCATTACTGCATTATTGAACACTTGTATTGCCATATTGTACGTTCTTCTAGCAGCTGATAATTGTTCTTCCATTTCATTGATGCTTCTTTGCAACATCATAAATTGTTCACTCGCTTTTAAATCTGGGTATGCTTCTGCCCTAATTATGAATTGTTGAAATTGATTTTGTATCTCTAAATTCATTTCTGCTAGATTTTGCGTATCTCTTGAGCCCGCACGTAGTTCAGTTAGTTTTTCTAACAAAGTACTTTCATGCGACATGTAACCTTTCACGCATGATGTAAGCTGAGGAATTAAATCAAAACGTTTTTTTAGCATCGCGTCAACTGTTGCAAAGGCATTGTCAACTTGATTTTCTTTGGCAATCAAACTGTTTTTTATTACAATCCAACTAATCAAAAGCAAAATGAGTAGTCCAATAGGGAGGTAAATCATAATTAAAATTTAAAACAAGAGTAAATAAAAAATCCTCAAAAAAGAGGATTCAATAGCCATTATTTGTATTCCAGTATGGTTTTCTCAATAATAGAAACACATTCTAATAATTGATCTTCTGTCATAACTAACGGTGGTGCAAACCGAATAATATTACCATGTGTAGGTTTTGCCAAGAGTCCGTTTTCTTTCATGGCAACACATAGGTTCCAAGCAGTTGAACTTTCTGGTGTATCATTTACCAAAATTGCATTTAACAACCCTTTTCCTCTAACTTTGGTAATTTTATCTGTTTTAGCAATCAATTCATTCATTTTGGTTCTAAACAATTGCCCCAATCTTTCAGCATTTTCAGCTAAATTTTCATCTTTTACTACTTGAAGTGCAGCCATAGCCACCTTTGCCGCAATTGGATTTCCACCAAAAGTAGAACCATGTTGCCCCGGTTTTATTACCATCATGATGGAATCATTCGCTAGTACTGCAGAAACAGGATATACGCCGCCAGATAAAGCTTTTCCTAAAATCAAAATATCCGGTTTTACGTTTTCATGATCAACAGCTAACAATTTCCCTGTTCTAGCAATGCCCGTTTGCACCTCATCTGCAATGAACAAAACATTGGCTTTTTCACAAGCAGATTTTGCAGCAGCTAGATAGCCTGCATCTGGGACAAACACACCTGCTTCACCTTGTATTGGCTCAACCAAAAATCCAATTACATTGGGTTGATTTAGCGCATTTTCAAGAGCTGCTACGTCGTTATACGGGATTTTAATAAAGCCTGGAGTATATGGCCCAAAATTTTTATTCGCATCCGGATCGCTAGAAAAAGAAACAATTGTTGTTGTTCTTCCATGGAAATTTTGCTCACACACAATAATTTGAGCTTGATTTTCAGCAACACCTTTTTTCTCGTAGCCCCATTTTCTGGCAATTTTAATAGCCGTTTCTACAGCTTCTGCACCAGAATTCATCGGTAAGATCTTATCAAAACCAAAATATTCTGTTGCAAATTTTTCAAATACACCTAAAGTATCGTTGTAAAACGCTCGAGATGTCAAAGTAAGTTTTTGCGCTTGCTCCACTAATGCATTAACAATTTTTGGATGACAGTGACCTTGATTAAGTGCAGAATAGGCAGAAAGAAAATCGAAGTAACGCTTTCCTTCAACATCCCACACATAAACACCTTCACCTTTTGCTAAAACTACAGGTAGTGGATGATAGTTGTGAGCTCCATGCTTATCTTCAAGTTGCATGAGATCCAAGGATGATAATTTTTCCATTGTTTCCATTTTCAAAAAATATTGTGTTTGTTATTGTTCATCACGGAGAACAAGTATCCTTTCCTCGTTTGTAAATATTGGAGAGAAATCATCCAAAGACAATGCAAATATACAATATTGAAAGGAAAGAAAAAAGCAACTTAATTGACCTGAATCAACATTGTTTAATACGATTGAGTTTAATTGAATCGTTTAACGGTTTTTTACAGCAAACAGGTTCAAATTGAAGGTTAATGAAAACCACCTTGTCCACGATAGAGCTCAAGCTTTTTATCTAACTGTAATTTTATTACTGTTATTTCGTTGTCTAGCTTGTTTTCTTCAACCTCAAAAAACAGAGTGCCCGGAACATGGCTCCACCCTATCTTCCCAACAATTTTTGAAGAAACCGGAGCATCAGAACCTAAAACTGTTGCACGAATAATTTTATTTTTCAATCCTTTCAGTTGAAAAGAAACTTTATCAGTTGATTTCTCTTGTAAAGATGAATTGTTGACAAAAAGGTAGATGCAAGTACTGTCTTTTGACAATGTTGAATTTCCATGATAATGACCAAAAGGTAAACCTGCAGTTGTTCCGTAAATGGCTTCGCTGTGTTTTTTTGTCCAACGACCAATTTCTTTTAATAAATTTGCTTGTTCAATAGGAATGGTCCCATCTTCTTTTGGAGCAATATCCAATAACAGGTTCCCTCCCATGTTCAAACATTCTGTAAAAATGGTTAACACTTCAAAGGGCGTTTTATAATTTGTATCAGAAGGTCTGTATCCCCAATTGTAGTTGGATGTCATGCATAATTCCCAGTATTTTTTATTGGGGCGAACAATGGGCATGTTTTGTTCTGGAGTATCGTAATCACTATAAGTAAGAAGCCTACCATTGAAAATAGCATTCGGATTGCTTGTGTGAATGATTGAATCAATTTTTTCTGCATTCCATTCGCTTTCTGTGTGTTCCCAATCTCCATCAAACCAAAATAAATCGGGCTTAAATTGTTGGTTTAATTCAGCCAATTGGTTGTGCATGAAGTTCAAAAAATTGGTCCACCGTGGCGAATTAACATTGAATTGATACTTTGCTTTGTTTCTCAAGAAATTGGGATAATCAGGATGAGACCAGTCTAATAAGGAATAATAAGCACCAAATTTCAATCCTCTAGCACGAACTGCTTTTTCGAACAACGACATTAGATCTGCTTTGGATGGAGTTTGATAAACAGTACTTAGCGGTTTTTTTGAGTTCCACAGCGTATTTTTACCACTTGGGTATTTTATTGTTGGGAAACATGAATCCCACACCGATTTTGGAATATTCGGAGTGAGTTGTTGGGTATTCCACAACGCCAGTCCATCATGGTGTTTGAATGTTGTAACTACATATTTAGCACCACTTTCTGTAATTAAATCTACCCATGATTCAGGATTAAAATGCGAAGCAGCAAACCGTTTCATTTGATTCATGTACTTGTCGTAAGTAACTTCACCGTTGTGAAAAGACCAGCTTTCGCTAGTGCCATCAACTGCATACATTCCCCAATGAATGAAAACCCCTAGTTTGGCGTCTCCAAACCATTGCATCTTTTCACTATTGACGATATTTTGTGCAGAGCTGAGTGAAGAAATCAAACATGTAAGAATAAAGAATCTCCAATTTTTCATTTACTACTCAATGTTAAAACAACTTCGGCTGCTCGGGGTCATCATTATCCGTATCAAAATCCCATTCAAACGTTGTAGAATCATCTGTATTATCGCTATCATCATCATTTTCAGTATTGATGTCAAGCGGAGTTTCTTCTGGCCATGGTTCGTCACCTTCTATTGCATGAGTAAGCACAATTTCTTTCACTTTCAACTTGGTCAATTGATTGCCCTGAGCCTTCATTCCTTTGATATCAATAAAATCGGCTATTTGAACCTCGTTGTCTGGTAAGTTTTTGGTTTCTTTAAGCAACTTGTTGTATACAATTCTTACTACAGGTTTATACGCAGTAGAAACACAATCCAAGTATGAACCTTCGGATTCAGAAATAAAGGAAATACGTTTATCTGTGGTGATTTCACAAACAAATCGTTTTACAAAATGCAATTCTTTTTCTGCATCGAAATAAACTGCTGAAATTGGTCTATCTGGAACCCATTTTTCTATGTGCAACATGTCTTCATCGAAATGATTTCCTAAATCAAAAGAAGACAGACGGTAATCGCCATTTTTATACAAGGTAAGCAATTTGTCATTTCCTTTGAAAGATCCAAGAAACTTACCTCTTCCTTCATCATTCAACCGCCCAACCACATTGTCGTACCAGATTTTGCGAGCTGCTAAAGTAGAGCCACCAACCTCTTTCTGAATAATTTTCTGAACAATTTCTTTTGTAACTCGATTGCCTGCACTTTGTCTGCCTTTAATCAATAAATCACCTAAGTCTATTTCAAATCTTAAGCGTTTTAAATGAGGGCGTGGGCGCAACAATACTGTTACTACCTCTCGTTCTCCATTTGGATGTACTGAGAAATAAAGCAGTTTAGAACCTTTTACACCTCGTGTCAAATCGTATTCAGTATCACGAGTTACTGAATTTACAAAGAAACGTTTCATCATAGTTGAACCACCGGCACCATCTTGATACATTACATGGTAAATGGTACGTTTATCTCCTTTTTTCCATACATCGGCATGAACGATACCTTTCCCCACAAATTTCTTTTCTGCCACTTTAGTAACAATGAACTTTCCGGTTTCAAAAAAGATGATTACATCATCGATTTCAGAACAATCATTTACTGCTTCATTTTTCTTTAAGCCCCAACCAATAAATCCTTCTTCTATATCAACATACAATTTACGGTTTGCAATAATCACCTTTGTAGCAGCAATATTGTCAAAAATCTTTATTTCAGTCTTGCGCTCTTTCCCAGCCCCAAATCGTTTTTTAATGTCTTTAAAATATTCTACTGCATATTCAATCAAATTTGCAAGATGACCTTTCACCTCTTCCATTTCAGCTTCCAGCTTTGCAATATTTTCATCCGCCTTATCCGAATCGAATCGTGTAATACGAATCATTGGAATTTGAGTCAGTTTATTTAAATCTTCATCAACTATTTCACGAATCAATTTCTTTTTAAAAGGTTCAAAACGCTTGTATAAATATTGAAATAGGGTTTCTTTATCCGAATAATGCTTGAAATCGATATACATTTCCTCACGGATAAAAATTTTCTCTAACGATGCAAAATGCCAAGTACTTTCAAGCTCATCTAATCGAATCTCCAATTCACGCTTTAATAGTTCAACTGTATTGTCTGTATTCGATTTCAAAATCTCTGAAACACCCATAAATCTTGGTGTATCCTTGTCAATTACCGAAGCATTAGGAGAAATTGAAACTTCACAATCTGTGAATGCATACAAAGCATCAATTGTTTTATCTGGAGAAACACCCGGAGCAAGATGAATTACAATTTCAGCTTCTGCAGCCGTATTGTCTTCAATTTTCTTTACTTTAATTTTCCCTTTATCGTTTGCTTTGATTATGGATTCAATTAGCGATGAAGTAGTTGAGCCAAAAGGGATTTCGTTGATCATCAGCGTTTTGTTGTCAACTTTTTTAATTTTGGCACGCACGCGTACTTTCCCGCCACGCAAACCATCATTGTAATTTGAAAAATCTGCCATTCCCCCATTCAAGAAATCAGGAAAAATTTCTACTTTCTTTCCTCTCAGGTGATTAATCGATTGATCAATAAGTTCAATAAAATTATGTGGCAATATTTTACAAGCCATTCCTACAGCAATACCTTCGGCACCTTGCGCTAAAAGAATTGGAAACTTAACAGGTAAATCTTCCGGTTCTTTATTACGTCCATCATAGCTTAAAAGCCAGTTTGTCGTTTTTGGGTTAAACACAACATGGTTTGCAAATTTTGACAAACGAGCTTCAATGTAACGCGGTGCTGCTGCGCCATCTCCAGTCAAGGTATTTCCCCAGTTTCCTTGGCAATCTACCAATAAATCTTTTTGACCTATTTGAACCAATGCATCTCCAATGGAAGCGTCGCCATGCGGATGATATTTCATGGTATTACCAATGATGTTTGCCACTTTGTTGTAACGTCCATCATCCAACTCTTTCATGGAATGCAATATTCGTCTTTGTACAGGCTTAAATCCATCGAATAATGAAGGAACTGCACGTTCAAGAATTACGTAGGAAGCGTATTCAAGAAACCAGTTTTCATACAAACCATTGAGCGGAATAATGTTTTCATCTGCTGCAGTTTTTTCAAATGGATTCTCAGTATCCTTTGATTCATCTCCTGCATCTTCATTTTCCGAGTCTATTGGATCAATTTCATCTTCATTCATTGTTCTACCATAAATTTGTTTTTATACAACGCTTCGTTATTTTGACTGAAAACTATGAAGCCTTTTCAATTTCGTTGTTTTTGTCTTGCCCGCCAACCTCATCTGCATCTTTTTCAACACGCAGGTTTTCAATGATAAAATCTTGACGTTCAGGAGTGTTTTTTCCCATGAAATAACTCAAAATAGAATCAATTGAAGCATCTTTGGTTAGCATTACCGGTTCCAATCTTATATCATCACCAATAAAATGTTTAAACTCATCAGGAGATATTTCTCCCAATCCTTTAAATCGTGTGATTTCAGGGTTTTTCCCAAGTTCTGCAATGGCATTTTTGCGTTCTTCTTCAGAATAGCAATAAATGGTTTTCTTTTTGTTTCTAACCCTAAAAAGTGGAGTTTGAAGTACGTACACATGGTTTCTTTTAACTAAATCCGGGAAAAACTGCAAGAAAAACGTTAAAAGCAACATTCTGATATGCATTCCATCAACATCGGCATCTGTAGCAATAACAATGTTGTTGTAGCGCAAGTTATCCATGTCTTCTTCAATATCTAAAGCGGCTTGAACTAGATTAAACTCTTCGTTTTCATAAACCACTTTTTTTGTTAATCCATAACAATTTAAAGGTTTTCCACGAAGTGAAAAGACAGCTTGGGTGTTTACGTCTCTAGATTTTGTGATGGAACCACTAGCCGAGTCTCCCTCAGTTATAAACAAGGTTGTCATTTCTCTTCGCTCGTCTTTCAAGTCTGTTAGATGAATTCGGCAATCACGCAATTTTTTATTGTGTAAACTTGCTTTTTTTGCTCTATCGCGTGCCAACTTTCTGATCCCTGAGAGTTCTTTTCGTTCACGTTCAGACTGCTTTATTTTTTTCTCAAGCGTATCTGCAACATCCGGATGACGATGCAAGTAATTATCTAATTTATCTTTTAAGAAATCGTTTACAAAAGTACGCATCGACTTTCCTCCGGGTTCAATTTCCAATGACCCTAATTTTGTCTTGGTCTGAGATTCAAAAACTGGCTCTATTACTTTTACAGAAATCGCTGCAACAATGGATTGGCGAATATCTGAAGCATCGTAATCTTTTTTGTAGAAGTCACGAATCACTTTGGCTACAGCCTCACGAAAAGCACTTTGATGCGTCCCTCCCTGAGTTGTATGTTGACCATTTACAAAAGAATAGTAATCTTCGCCATAGGTCTTGCCATGCGTAAAAGCAACTTCAATATCTTCATCTTCGAGATGAATAATTGGGTACAACGGATCTCCATCCATGTTGTTCTCTAACAAATCTTTCAACCCGTCTTTTGATTGAAAACGCTCACCATTAAAATTAATCGTTAATCCTCTGTTCAAATAGCAATAATTCCAGACCATTTTAACAAGGTATGGTGTTCTAAAGCTGAATTTTTTAAAAATTGATTCATCAGGAATAAACTCGAAATACGTACCGTTAGCCTCAGTAGTTTGTTCTAGCTTTAAGTCTTCAGTAAGCTCACCACGCGAAAAAGTAGCTTGTTTTTTCTGTCCATCTCTTACAGAATACACCATAAAATAGTCGGAAAGTGCATTTACAGCCTTGGTTCCCACACCGTTTAATCCAACAGATTTTTTAAACGCTTTCGAGTCGTATTTTCCGCCTGTATTAATTTGAGATACACAATCAATAACTTTTCCAAGAGGAATACCACGCCCGTAATCACGCACAGACACTTTTCCATCTTTCACTTTGATATCTATCTTCTTTCCATTCCCCATCACAAATTCATCAACCGAATTGTCCATAATTTCTTTCACAAGAATATAGATACCGTCATCTGCTGCTGAACCATCTCCCAACTTACCGATGTACATGCCCGGTCTAAGTCTGATGTGCTCTTTCCAATCTAAGGAACGAATGTTGTCTTCTGTATATTGATTCTCAGCCATATTACACTAAATCAAGTATCAAATTTAGTGAGGATTTGCAGATAAAACACGCACTTTAATAAGTAGTTATGAACGAAAGTACGTTAATTAATAAGTAGCTTATCTATTCCGCCTCAGCCAACCTCTTTTCCAGAAAACAGCAATAAGAATAATTGTAAGCAATAACATGATTCCCCAGATAATAAAATATCCGTTTTCCCACCTCAATTCAGGCATCACGTCAAAATTCATCCCATACACTCCAACGATAAACGTTAAAGGAATAAAAATGGCGCTGATTACGGTTAACAATTTCATGGTTTCATTCATGTTTTGACCTTGAACTGCAAAATACAAATTAGAAATGCCGTCTAGCATTTGTTTATGTGCATCAATTTCATCGATTAATGAAGTACACGTATCTTTCAAGCTATTGAAATACTTGCTGTCATCATCTAAAATGAATTTAGAGTCTAATCTTTCTAATTGCTGCATCAATTCGCGCATAGGAGAAACTATTTTGCGAAGCTCTATGAGTTTTCTTTTTTCTTTTTCTACTTGCTGAAGCAACTCATTTGTAGGCTTTTTTTGAATCAGCTCATCTAACTCCTGCACCCTGGAAGTGGAGGTTTCTACAACTTCCATGTAGTTATCTAGAATTGCATCCATCATGCAATACAGTAAATAACTAACTCCTTTGTATCTTATTCTTCCTCGTTTTTGAGTGATTCGTTCTCGCACGCTGGTAAAATGATCTGAGGGTTTTTCTTGCATGGATATCAAAAAATTACTACCAAGTACAAAGGTTAATTGATCCTTTTTAAGCCGGTGTTGACTTTCTGAATGTTTCAAAGGTAATGCTGAAACAATGCTAAAAAAAATAAAGTCTGAATACTCTTCAATACGAACGCGATTTGAAGGAATAAACATAAATTCTTGTAAAGTCTTATCTATCTTAAAACGCTCACTCATTTGCGTAATAGCAGCACGGTTTTCGAGAGAATGAAAATTTAACCAATAAGTCATCTCGTCATTTTCAGTTGGCGAAAAATTTAATGCAAAGTAATCTTCATCGTTTTTTTCAATGCTGTATGAATCTGAATCGTATTTGTACAACTGTACCTTTTTATCCATGCTAGCTAGTATTTTTTATCCAATAAATCGCAATATCTTTTGAATGAATGAACATTTGATTTTCTAGATATTGCTTTTATGATTTTTCGTTTTTCATTTTTTGTTAAATGCCACGAAAGACTAATTCTATCTTTTTGATATTCACGTAAGTTAAGCGTGACAAAATGAATTGGTGATGAGTAGTTTCGAGTTAGTAAATCCCATACAGCTTCTTGATCATAGTCTTGGGTTCTAGTAAAATTATGAAAGCCATTTGTAACTGGAACAGTGAACTTATCAAGCATACTAAATTCAGGAATTTTTTCTTGATACATGATTTTTTTATTGTCGCGGATTTGCAATACAACAACGCCTGAAGTGTTTTCTTTTATCCAATCTTCAAACACTTTTAACCATTTTACAGTAGTTTTTCCCCCATAATTATCTCTTGCTCCTGCATCCATTACCTGTATTTCAGGTTTTGTAGGCAAGCTGGTCATTGGCAAAACAAAAGGAAAGGTCGCATTCATTCTTAAAGCCGAAGACAACATAAGTTTTGTTGCATTTTGTTCTTTCAACAACACATGAATATCAATGTCTTCTTGCAAGGAATTGGTATTGGCTAGCGGCGCATTTTCTGCCATTAAGAACGTTAACCCTTGAGAAGAAATCAAAATTCTTCTTCCATCATTTACCACACATGGCGAAAGAATCAAATTGGGGATTTTACCTGTTTTCTCGAAAGATCGGTAATATTCTAAGGATCTGGATAATCTTCCTTTCGTATTTTCATTCAAATCTTTTTCAAAAGCCATTGCCCGGTCGTAACTGTAGTGTGAATTAAAACCAAATCCGGTGCGGTAACGAAAAAACAAATCGTTTGTTGAAGCAGCAAATGAAAGCTTATTCAACAAATCGTCTGATATTTGATGAAAATACTTCGGGTCATTCAAATCCACATTTTTACCTTGCTCCTTTTCAATCAACAAAGAACGATAAAATGCCGCACCAACTGTTCCGCCGGAAGCACCTGTCATCATTGCTATATGCCTTGAAGACTTATTGTTCGTAAGCGAGTCACACACACGCAAAACTTGAAAAACCCACGATGCATTTCTAGAACCACCGCCAGAAGTGTTTACCAACACCAAAACCGGCTTTTCTTCGTTTGTATTTCTTTTCCAATTATTGAGGAATTTAAGGTACAAATCGTAATCTTTAATGGAATAATCTAACTTTTTGGTGAGCTGATAGATAATCGAATCAGAGTAAATCGTTTTTTTATCGTAATTCAATCCATAAGCTTGAGTTTGAAAACGAAATGCATCAAAACTTTTTGAAATCCAGTTGAGCGAAAAGAAAAAGAAAATAATGGCAGGACCAGTCCAAAAACGCAACCACGTGTGTATCGTACTCAAAAGCATCAACACAATGGTAAGAAGCAAGAAAATACTAAATCCTGCTGGTACATCCATGTATTTTTGGCTACCAAACACTCCTATTAAAAAGAATGTAGTAATGGTTGCTATTTCAAATATAGTGGTTGAAATTCTGTTCTGGTCAAAAACAGATTGCAGCAAAGAACTTGCATAATGCTTCGTAGAGCGACTTTGTTGAATTTTAAAATTTTTACCGATGTAATAATACAAGCGCTGACGATGGCGAACAGCTGATTTAATATTCGCCCGCTTGCTGAATCGATCCCATCGAATATTTTGAGAGATTTTTTTACTGTTTACTTTATTGAGTTCAAAAAGATTTTTGTTGATCGGAAAAAAATAGAGCAACGCAAGTCCTATAAAAATAAAATAACCAATCACTATTCCTGAAGCATTAAAAATAACCGTACTCAACGTTTCAAACTCCTCCGTTAATTGAAAACTTATTATTCTGTAAATGTAATATCCAATAAAAAAAAGCGGGATTAACGAGTTGTTGATGCAAAAACGAACAAATGGCTTATTTACAACAGCAAGAAAAGGAAAGTGATGAGCAATACGAACATAGGAGTATGAATTAAAGGCCATGGTTAACCCTCCAATTGCAAAACCAATCAACAAAAAAGCCAACAGCGTTGACTCTCCTTGGTACTCTGGAGAAAGAAATAGATATGACAAGCCAAATGCAACTCCAATCCTGTCTGACACAAACAAAAACAAGAGCAGCCACAAAAAGATGCTGATTAAATTGTGCCGTAAATGATACGAAATAAGAACAAAAGGAAAGAATAGGCGTATAAAATGCCACGATTTAAAACCAACCCTTTTTACCCAATTCATCTCTTATTTTTTCGCTGAGTTAACTTTTATAAAATCCAATACTAAATAACTTAAGGTTTTGCCAACTATCATTTGTTCTTGTTCGTTAGTTGGAGCAGCTTCAGTTAGGTTTAAGTAACAAACATTCTTCGATTTAGCCATTTTGCGTATGTATTTTCTTGCCTGAGTAATCGTTATTCCAGTAGGAGTAAATGCACTCGATGGCATGTATTCAATAGCGTCCATGTCTAACTCTAATCCAAAACTAGTGGAAGAGTTGGAAAAATCATTAAAAACCTGATTTACATTTTCTTCAAAAAGTAACGGCTCATCTATCCATGATTCAAAAAAAGAAGTATAAGCCTTCATTTTTCGAAGTGAATCTAAAATAAATTGATTGTTGTAAGCCTCGTGCAAGCCCAAGACCGAATATTTATCGAGAAAATTGTTTTGAAATGCAGTAGAAAAGGAATTCCCAGAATGCCTATTGGAGGTATCACGCACATCCGCATGCGGGTCCAAATTCACAACGTTTATTTTCTGTCCTCTAGCCAAAGAACTTCCTTTAATTAAGGGATAAGCATTATTATGACCACCTCCAATTAATATTGGCACTCCTCCAACTTTGACAACTTGTTGCGTCCAATCCGCTATCCAGTCGTCTAGCTCAATCACAAGTTGTTCATTTGTTGTTTCAAATTCATTTACTGCAATAAAACCGTGCAGGCAAATAGATGTAGCTTCAATAAATTCATTCGCTTGTGTATTCAAAAATCGAGAAATGAATGCATCGAATGCAAATTCAGCGCCCGATCTTCCTATATTCAGTTGAGGACCAACACTTTCTTTAACACCCAAAATATGAAACTTGCATGATTGCCAATCGTTCGAATCATTTCGGTACTTTATAGTTTCTCCCAAACGCGTTTCACCTGCTCTCACAGAAACCCATGAAGATACACTATCAGTTGTAGGGAGAACAAACGTTATATGCGAAGAATCAGACATTGTATTTTTCAATTAAATCAACAAACATTTTTGGTGGCGAAATTGGTCGCATAGTTTCTTTAGACACAAACACCAACGTTGTTTTCCCACTTGCAATACAGACATTGTCAACATTTAGCAATGAGTACTCGAAAAACAATCGTGGACCTTTCAATTCGGTAATAGCAGTAACTACTGTTAATTCATCATCGTACAAAGCAGGTTTGTGGTAATCCACCTCAAATCGACTTACTGGCAACATCACTCCGTTTTCTTCTAAAAAACGATAACTCATACCCAAAGCACGCATTGCTTCTACCCTGCCAACCTCAAAATACGAAGCATAATTCCCATAATAGCAATACCCCATTTGGTCTGTTTCGCCATACCTTACTCGAACTTTTGTAGGAAAAAAATACTTTATTTTCATTCATATAAATATAGCAACAAAAAATCATCTGTGTTTTTTTTTGAAAAAAAGTATTTAACTATTCATTTTTAATAAACATAAAATATAGTTTGAAACTGCATTGTTATTATTTTAAAAAGTGGTATTTTTTTCAAACAATTCAATTATCGTTAATCTGAAAAAAAATAAGATTTATCGAAATATATACCTGATTAATCAGCTAAATATGTTTAGTTAAAGTAAAACTTCAATCACATGTAAAACTTTTCAAAAAATCAATACTCTTTTTACTTTTTTTTTCACTTTTTTATATAAATATTTGTTCAATCAAAATAAGAAAGGCTGTTCGAGTACTATTTGAGAATAAAAAAAGACCCAAAACAAACTGAATTAATAACCGAAAAAAAAGCAAAAGTAAAAATGAGTACCAACCACGAAGCAATATGGACTTCTTGCCTAAAAGTAATCAAAGATAACTTGCCGATTCAAGCCTATAAAACATGGTTTGAACCAATTATACCGGTGAAATTAGATAAAAGCATTTTGACGATTCAAGTGCCATCGCACTTTTTTTATGAATGGTTGGAGGAACATTATATTTCATTGCTAAAAAAGGTCATCAAAAAAGAATTGGGTCAAGATGGTCTTTTGGAGTACAGCATTGTTATGGAAAACTCTACAGGAAACGCGAGTCCATATACCGTAAAACTTCCAACTTCAAACAAAAAAGAAGTGAAGAATGTTCCTGTTAATATGCCATTAAACATTAGTGACAATCCGATAAAGAATCCGTTCATTATTCCAGGATTAAAGAAGGTAAACGTAGATTCCAATTTGAATCCTGCATTGTCTTTTGAAAATTTTATTGAGGGAGATTGCAATCGTTTGGCACGCTCTGCAGGTTATGCCGTAGCAAACAAACCAGGCGGTACCGCTTTCAACCCTTTGCTAATTTATGGTGGTGTCGGTTTAGGTAAAACTCACTTGGCACATGCTATTGGGATTGGTGTAAAAAATCATTCCCCGAACAAAACTGTATTGTATGTAAGTTCTGAAAAATTTGCACATCAATTTATCGATGCGGTTCGCAATCAAACAACAAACGATTTTATTCATTTCTATCAAATGATAGATGTGTTAATCATTGATGATGTACAATTTTTCTCTGGTAAAGAGAAAACGCAAGATGTGTTTTTCCATATTTTCAATCACTTGCACCAAAATGGAAAGCAGATTATCTTAACTTCTGATAAACCACCGGTTGAAATGCAAGGAATGGAGCAGCGTCTTCTTTCTCGATTCAAATGGGGATTATCGGCCGATCTTTCTACTCCTGATTTAGAAACCCGTATAGCCATCATGGAAAAGAAAATGTATGGCAGTGGTATCGAACTTCCAAGAGAAGTAGTAGAATATCTTGCATACAGCATCAATACAAATATTCGTGAAATGGAGGGTGCAATGACTTCTTTGATCGCACAAGCATCTTTGAATAAAAAAGCAATTACACTGGAGTTGGCAAAACAAATGATTGACAAATTTGTGAAAAACACCGCTCGTGAAGTATCTATTGATTACATTCAAAAAGTAGTTTGTGATTATTTTGATTTACCAATTGAAATATTGAAATCAAAAACACGTAAACGCGAAGTTGTACAGGCTCGTCAAATATCCATGTATTTCTCAAAGAAAATGACCAAGTCATCTCTCGCAAATATTGGCGCACATTGCGGAGGAAAAGACCACGCAACCGTATTGCATGCTTGCCGCACAGTCATGAATCTTTCAGAAACAGACAAGCAATTTAAAACGTACTTAGCAGACTTAGAGAAAAAATTAACCATTCAATAAGTTTCCCCTTTAAAGAAAGCTGTTCAAATGAGCAGCTTTTATTTATATATTCAGATGCAAACATCTAAATACAAGACTATTCAATCAGTTGGTGAAGGACTTTACAAAGAAAAGGGTTCTATATTTTATGCATTTGCTTTTCCTGTAACTACGCTAGACCAAATCAAAATACACATTTCTAAATTGCGCAAAGAACATTATCAAGCGGTGCATGTTTGTTCTGCTTATCGGCTTGGAAGCGATAAAACTGTATTTAAAGCAAACGACGATGGAGAACCTTCTAATTCTGCTGGACCTCCAATACTGGGACAAATAAAGTCCTTTGACTTAACGAATATATTAATAGCTGTAGTTCGGTATTACGGTGGAGTAAATTTGGGAGTTGGAGGGTTAATACATGCCTATAAAACCGCAAGTAAAACTGCAATTGAATCGTGTCAAATCATTGAAAAAGAAGATTTTAAAACTATTGAACTGTTATTTCAATACGAGCAACTTTCCTTTGTAATGCAACAAATAAAGCTTGCTGACGCAAAAATAGTGAAGCAAGAAACAACAACTATATGCAGTATGTTTATTGAATTACCGGTATCGAACATCGGCTTTGAAAACAAAATAATCGATCAAAACATTCATCTTTCAGAAGAAAAACAAATTCAAATTACGAATCATGGAATTAGCAAATAGTGCCGTCCTTGAAAAATTAATCACTATACAAGGTGTATCAGGCGATGAAGCTCGCATCAAAACATTCATAAAAGAATATGTGCTTGAAAATTGCAATTCTTGGAAATGTAAACCTACTTTGATTGATGGAAGAGGTTTTCAGGACACATTAATCCTGGTTTTTGGAAACCCTAGAACTGCAATTTATGCTCACATAGACACCATCGGATATACTGTTGGGTACAACAATGAACTAATCCGAGTGGGAAGCCCTGATTCTATGGATGGAATAGAATTAGTTGGTGAAGATAGTCGCGGTATCATTGAAGGTCAACTGATGATTATTGAAACAGATGAGTCCAAACACATGAAATTAATTTTTGACAGAATTGTCGATCCGGGAACATTGCTCAGTTTTAAGCCCGATTTTAAAGAAACAAATTTATTTGTTCAATCACCCTATCTAGACAATAGACTGGGAGTATATGTTGCTCTAAAAGTAGCCGAAACAATGGAAAATGGCGCCATCGTTTTTTCTACTTATGAAGAACATGGCGGAAACTCTGTAGGGTTTTGTGCCAAATATTTATACAATAACTATGAAGTAAATCAAGCATTAATTTCTGATATTACTTGGGTTACAGAAGGTGTTAAACACAAAGGAGGCGTTGCCATTTCTGTGAGAGACAGCATGATACCTCGTAGAAAGTACTTGAATAAAATCATTGATTTGGCAAGAAAATCGAAAATTAAATTTCAGTTGGAAGTTGAATCTGCCGGTGGTAGTGATGGTTCTTCTCTACAAAAATCGGATTTGCCAATCGATTGGTGTTTTGTTGGTGCTCCTGAAGACAATGTGCACTCACCAAAAGAAAAGGTGTATAAAGCTGATATTCAAGCAATGATTGATATGTATCGTTATCTGATGGATAATTTATAGGTTTTTGGTTTTCAACACATTACTACCTGCAATATATGCAGTTGTCCATGCTGCTTGAAAATTAAAACCTCCCGTGATGCCATCAATATCCAATGCTTCACCTGCAAAATACAAACCTGGAATTGCGTTTGCTTCCATTGTATTTACATTGATTTGATTTAATGAAATTCCACCCGCAGTAACAAATTCTTCTTTGAAGGTAGTTTTTCCGCTCATAAGGTACTTGTCATTGCTTAGCAATTCAACCAACTTATTAATGTGTTTCAACGTCAACTCATTTCCTCTAAGTGAAGCATGAAATCCTATTTTATTCAATAAAAACTCCCACAAGCGGGCTTTTAATGAAAATACAGGTGTGTTTACCAACAATTTTGACGATTGTTGTAATTCAAACAACTTTTCTTTTGCATCTTCTTGATTATCAACACCAGTCCAATTTACATAAAAAGCAGTGTTGTATGCTTTAGCCTCCAAAATACGAGCTCCAATTGCTGATGCTTTAAGAATGGCAGGTCCGCTCATGCCCCAATGAGTAAACAACAAAGAACCAGAAGTAAACCACTTTTCTCCTTCCAAACGAATACGAACAGAATCCTGAGAAAGCCCCATCAACGATTGAGTATCTTGATTAGGCAGATTAAACGTGAAAAGTGATGGAACTGGGGGAACAAAATTCAATGAAAATGAAGATAAGAAATCAAAACCCGATGCTTTGGGCTGACCACCAACAGTTACGATAATTTTTCGTGCTAAAATAGTTGATGATTTTGTTTGAACTTTAAATGTGTTTGCGTCCATTTTTTGAATATCTGCAACGTGCTGGTTCGTCTCCACAACAACATTTAAACGATTCATTTCTTGAACAAAGCAATCTATTATTGT
>JBDHXR010000041.1:0-21094 GCA_039810825.1 Fluviicola sp. | reverse complement strand
GTGATTATCAAGTGCAGATTGGTCAAGGATTAAACACGTGGACAGGTTATGCGTTCAGCAAAAGTGCCGATATTTTCCTAGCAAAGAAAACTGCAATAAATTTGCGCCCTTACACATCTACCGATGAAAATCGTTTTTTTAGAGGAGCTTCTACAATTATTGGCTATAAAAAATGGAGTTTGCAAACGTTTTACAGCTATAAAAAAATAGACGGAAGTGGGATAGCAGACTCTTTGTACAACGATTTGCAATACATCACAACAATAGATTTATCCGGACTGCACAGAACAAATAGTGAAATTGCTAAGAAAAATAAATACCGCGAACAAGTAATTGGCAATTACCTAAGTTATAATTCCAATCGCTTTAATGCCGGAATTGCTTTTGTAAATCAAACATACAATCAGCCAATTCAAAAAGACAGTGTTCCTTATAATGTCTATAATTTTAGAGGCAAGGAAGTAAACACATTGAGTGCAGATTACAATTATGTTCTAAAAAACATAAATTTTTTCGGAGAAGCTTCTTATAACTTCAATACCAATTCATTTGCCAATGTTCATGGATTGATGGCTTTTTTAGACCCCCGGGTTTCACTGGCGGTAATTTATCGCAACTATGGAAAACGTTATTATAGCTTTTACAACAATGGCTTTTCTGAAGGAAGTAATGTTCAAAATGAAAGTGGAATCTATACCGGAATTAAAATAAAACTGTCTAAATCTTGGTATGTCAACTCATATTTCGACTTGTTTAATTTTTCTTGGTTGAAGTATCAAGTTGACGCACCTTCAAGAGGGTATGAATTTTTGCTACAGCCTACATATAAGCCAAATAAAGTATTTGAACTGTATGCGAGATTCAGGCAGCAAACTAAACCAAAAAATTCACGAAATACAGATGGAACCATTACAGAAATAGAAGATGTTGTGCAGCGAAATTATCGTATTAATATGAGTTACAAAGCATTGGAGAGTGTAACACTGAAAAGTAGAGTTGAATATGTTACGATAAACAGACCTAGCAACTCTATGGAACAAGGCTGGATCATCACGCAAGACATCTTGTTCAAACCAAAAAAACTACCTATCGACATTACCTTGCGCTACGCTTTATTCGATACGGATAGCTATGACTCTCGAATTTACACATTCGAAAACAATGCACTTTATGTCTTTTCAATACCTTCGTATTACTACCAAGGATCTAGAGCTTATGCGTTAATCCGCTATTCGTTTCTTAAACATGTTGATTTGTGGGTAAAATATGGCGTGTTCTTATATGCCAATAAAAACAGTTTGAGTTCAGGGGCAGAACAAATAAATGGTTCACGAAAGTCTGATATTACAATTCAGCTCAGATTAAAGTTTTAACATCAAAGCATAACACGAATAAACGTGTTTTTTAATCCAGACTGTATCCTAAGAAAATAAACTCCTGAAAATTCAGTAAGATTCAACGACTTTGTTTCTTGTTTTACTAATTTTCCTTGTAAATCATAAAGGCAAATTTCACCCGGTTCTTCTAAAAAAACCGTCTTATTCTCTATCTTGTAATATTCTGAATTACTTACAGATTCAAGCCCATTTGTACCTGGAGTAATAATAAACTCAAACTGTATGGTTTGAAAATCATTTCTGTTTGCCGGGTCAAAAACATCAAAATACACACTACCGTGCCCCGGTGTGTCATTTAGCATTGCGCCGATAATTAATTTTAAGGGCATGCCTGTTGTTGCTAGTGGTTCTAACAAAAAATCACTGCTATCCAAATCTTCAATCATCGGAAAAGAAGTAGTGCCATCATCGAAATTAATTCCCCATTGTGATGGGATATTATTGAAATGAGCAACCCAACGCAGTGTTGTATCTATTGAAAGATTACTCGTAACTTCTATGTACCAGTGAGCTGGAGATTGAGAAGTGGTTTTATGAAATACAAAGTGAGGATTGTTGATTGTGAAAATTTGAGATTGAGATAATCCGCAAATAGTTAAACAAAAGAAAAGTAAAACATTTTTCATACAAGCAATATTATGAAAAAAAATCAAAAAATTGAACTAGTTTAAAAAAAATAGCTAAAGTGCTAAATCCATTATTAAACTAAAAAAGAGCATCAACTTGACACTCTTTTTTGTGTGGGAGGGAGACGGGTCTCGAACCCGCGACCTTCGGAACCACAATCCGACGCTCTAACCAACTGAGCTACAACCTCCGTTTTCTGGGTGCAAAAATAATGAAAACTTTGTAATTACGAAATCAGAATATCTTTTTTTGAAAAAAAATTATACAATATGCTAACTGAATGAAAACGAATTTACTAAACCTCAATTTTCAAAAAATACATATAAACATCTATTGTTGAAAACACATTTAGCTATTGGATATACTTTTTCTACTGATTCTATACATTTGCAACATGAGTGCAAACAAACTGAAAATTGGTGTATTGGGTGCTGGTCATCTTGGAAGAATCCATATTCGATTGATTCTTGAGTTATCAGAGTATTATGAATTGATTGGATTTTATGATCCAAACGATGAAGCATCTCAGATAACCATAGACACTTTTGGCATTCAACGATGGTTGAATGAACAAGATCTAATTGATGCTGCTGACTGCATTGATATTGTTTCTCCAACTATTTATCACTATGAATTAGCTAGTAAAGTACTACGTTCAAGCAAGCACGCATTTATTGAAAAACCAATTACAGAAACGCCAGAACAAGCAAAAAAATTAGTCAACCTTTCACAAGAGGCAGGCGTAGTAGTTCAAGTTGGTCATGTTGAACGGTTCAACCCTGCTTTTCGCGCTGCTCAGCCCCTGATTGATAAACCAATGTTTTTTGAAATACATCGTTTAGCTCAATATAATCCACGAGGAACAGATGTTTCGGTTATTTTGGATTTAATGATACACGATTTGGATATTGTGCTAAGTAGTGTGCAGTCATCGGTTAGAAGAATTTCAGCTAGTGGAGTTAGTGTTGTTAGTAAAACTCCAGATATTACTTCGGTTCGTTTGGAGTTTGACAATGGTTGCGTAGCCAATTTAACAGCCTCAAGAATGTCTCTCAAAAACATGCGAAAAGCTCGGATTTTTCAAAAAACCGGCTATTTAACTATCGACTTTTTAGAACATTCTGTTGATCAAATCATGATAACAACAAAAGATCAAGAAGCACCAAGTTTGTTTACTTTTGAATTGAATGATGAATATAATTTTTCAGCTTTAAAACCTGAGATTGAACCGATAAACGCCATCAAAGAAGAATTGGCAACATTCTATCGCTCAATTGTTTACAACGAACCTGTTGTTGTTACCATTGATGATGGATATAAAGCACTTGACTTAGCACACCAAATACTTGAAAAACTGAAATCTGCAAATCATACAGTATTAGATAATAATTAATGTAAATTTGCGTTCTAAGAAGCGTTAGCACTGCTTATGAAGTTTTTAATTTTTGTATCCGTATCGCTGTTTTTGTTTTCTGGTTGTGTGAAAAACAATGCCTTGCCTGTGTTTTTAGAAATTTCAGCATGGACATTGAATGACAATCCTTCAATAGCAGAAGAAGGAGCACCAACTCACAACTTTTCGAACGCTTGGGTATATGTAGATGGAAAAGTAATAGGCGTATTTGAAGTTCCTTGTAAAATTCCCGTACTTACTTCTGGCGAACATAAAATAACGCTCTTCCCTACTATCTTAAACAATGGCATTTCAAGTACAAAAAAAATCTATCCATTTGTTAAACCTTATGAAATTACACTAACGATGACTGAGGGAGAAAGTTATGCCATCAGTCCTCAAACAATGTACTACGACAATGTTCATTTTTGGATAGAAGATTTTGAAAATGCGAATGTGAAATTGGTAGAAGACACACAATATTCACTTACAACTTTGCAAGTAGAAAACAACACATCAATTGGTCCATGGGGTAAATATGGTCATGTACACGTCACATCAACAGATTCGATGTGGGTGGGTGTTACTACAGATCAGATGTTATTGCCAAAAAGCGGTGCAGAAGTTTATTTCGAAATTAACTACCGCAATGACAACTCAATATTGTATGGTTTACAAACATTTACAAGTGGCACACAGGCAGATTTTCCATTGGTACAAATGAATGCACAAAACAATATGATTTGGAAGAAAATGTATATTGATTTGAAAACAAATGTGTCTTCTGCAACTTCTGCTAATTACTTCAAACACTTCCTTCGAATTTCCTATTCAAATGGGTTAAGTGCTGGCGATGCTTTTATTGATAATATCAAAGTAGTTTATTTCCAATAAATCATGCAAAATAAACTAAGATGGCTTTTTTTGGGAGGTGACTTTATTACCGCAGCCTTATCTTGGGCTTTATTTTATCACTACCGAAAAGAACATATAGAACATTTAGATTTTTCTATAAATGACACGTTTATTACTGGAGTATTTGTTGTAGCTCTTTTGTGGGTAGTTTTTTACACATTACAAGGAACCTACCACGATGTGCGAAGATTATACAGAGTGAAAATACTCTCTCATACCCTTGTTGCTACAATATTTGGGTCTATTGTCCTATTTTTTATTTTACTTTTAGATGATGAAGTGCATACTTACAAAAATTACTATCAATCATTATTCAGTCTTGCAATCTTCCACTTTTCACTTACCTTTTTGATAAGAATTGTTCTTGTCAGCATAATTGTCAAACGTGTACACACTAAAAAAATTGGTTTCAAAACACTGATTGTTGGTGGTTCAGAAAAGGCAGTGTCAATTTATCATGAAATTGAAAGTTTAAGCAAAAGTAGTGGACAACTGGTTATTGGATTTGTGAATATCAATGGTATCGATAAGAAATTGGAAAACCAAATTCCATACTTAGGACATGTAGATGCGTTAGAATCTGTTTTAGAAAATCATGATGTAGAAGAAGTTATTATTGCCTTAGAAAGCACAGAACATGAACGTTTAAAACCTATTGTTTCGCGTATTTCGGCAAAGGGGAAAACAATCAAAATTTTGCCCGACATGTTTGATATACTTTCAGGCTCGGTAAAATTGACAAATATTTTTGGAGCCATATTAATCGATATTACTGTTGAGCAAATGCCTTATTGGCAAAGAGTTGTAAAACGTATTTTCGATATAGTTTTCTCAATTATTGCAATTATTCTATTAATACCTGTCTATCTATTCTTAGCTATAGCTGTTAAACTTTCTTCAAAAGGACCCATCTTATTTACTCAAGAACGGATTGGGAAAAACGGCAAGCCTTTTCGAATCATCAAATTTAGAACAATGTATGTTGATGCTGAAAAATTAGGGCCACAGCTATCCAGTTCAAATGACCCGAGAATAACACCAATAGGGAAATTCATGCGCAAATCAAGATTAGATGAATTTCCTCAGTTTTTCAATGTGTTAATTGGCGACATGTCATTGGTTGGCCCGCGCCCAGAACGTCAATTTTACATTGATCAAATCAGTGCAATTGAACCTCAATTTTTAGAATTGGTAAAAGTACGACCTGGAATTACATCATGGGGACAAGTGAAATTTGGCTATGCTGAAAACGTGGAGCAAATGATACAACGTATGAAATTTGATTTACTATATTTAAGAAATAGGTCGTTGGCTTTAGATTTTAAAATACTTTTGTACACTGTAATAATTATAGTGAAAGCAAAAGGAAAATAATGAAAGTAGCAATAACAGGCGGAAATGGTCACATTGGAAATACAGTTATACTTGAATTACTTAGTCGAGGATTTCAAATAAACGCACTCGTACATATAAATAGTAAATTTCTAAGCTCTCAGCCCATTACACTAATTCACGGTTCACTGAATCAGAAAGAATCTTTGGAAAAATTGATGGATGGGTGTGACTATCTGATACATTGTGCTGCTGTAATTTCTATTAATGGAGATAAAGACGGAAGATTATACAATACCAATGTGAAGGCATTAGACAATGTGTTTTCAGTTGCAATGGAAAAAAAGCTTAAACGCGTTATTCATGTGTCTTCCATTCACGCATATAATCACTTTCCATGCAACGAAGAATTAAATGAAACAAGAGAATTTGTTTCTGACAACGCATATATGTATGACAAAAGCAAACGTGATGGTCAACGTGTTGCAAGTGAATATATTAAAAAAGGCTTACCAATTATTATTGTCAATCCAACAGCAGTATTCGGAGCCCCAAATTATGTAAACTGTAAACAAAACAGTGCCTTCATATCAATGTCTAAAAGAAAATTGCCTTTTGTTTTTAAAGGTGGATACAATTGGGTTGATGTGAAAGATGTGGCTAATTCAATTTGCAACGCTTTATCACAAGGAACTGTTGGTAGTTCTTACATATTAGGTGGTTCATATTTTTCTCTAAAAGAATTATCTAAAGCCGTTTCAACTGTAATCAAAAAAAACATTTTCTGCTTTGAATTACCTATTTGGCTTGTAAAATTGTTTTTACCATTTATCACACTCTACTATAAAATAACAGGAAAAGACCCTTCTGTAACTAAAGAAAGTATTGAAATATTGCAATTTGGGAACAAATACATTTCTTCATTAAAGGCAAATGCAGAGTTAGGGCATACCGCTCGCTCAATCGAAACAACAATTTCAGAATTATTACAATGGCAATCAACTAATAAATAATAATGGATTTACAAACATTTTTCTACTTCTGCTATGCTTGGATTGGTTTTGCAGTTCTCGCTTTTATTGGACTTCAATTTACAAAAGCAGCATACGGAAAATTCATAGATAAAACATGGGGACCATCGATTCCAAATAAATTGGGTTGGGTGCTTATGGAAGCATTTGTACTAATGGTTCTCTACTACTTTGTGTTCACAGCTACAAAAAAGTTATCTTCTGTTGATTGGGTAATAATCGGACTATTTTCAGTTCACTACATCAATCGAAGTTTTATTTATCCGTTTCGCACCAAAACAAAAGGCAAGAAAATTCCTATTTCTATCGTAGGTTTAGCGCTATTCCATAATTTGGTAAATGGTTTTTTAATTGGTTATTTTGTTTCTAACCTTTCAAACTATTCCAATGAATGGTTATACTCTTGGCAATTCATCAGCGGGTTACTCATTTTTATATTTGGAATGATTTTGAATTTAAAATCTGACAATACCTTGATAAATTTAAGATCAAAGGCTTCAGACGGATATAAAATCCCATATGGTGGTGGTTTCAATTACATTTCTTCTCCAAACTTGGTTGGTGAAATGATAGAATGGATTGGTTTTGCGATATTAAGTTGGAGTTTGCCTACATTTTGCTTTGCATTTTTCACATTCTGCAATCTGCTTCCAAGAGCTGTTGCAAATCATAAATGGTATAAAAAAACTTTTGTTGAATATCCGAAAGACCGGAAAGCTGTTATTCCAAAAATATTTTGAAAGGTTAGAAACAAAATAGCCTAAAAACCGTTGAACAACAAAAATGAAAAAAATGAAAAAAATCACTTCTATTCTTTCCTTATTGCTTTTATTTACAATTGCATCATGTACAAAATTTGAAGAAGGATCAAATTTCTCAATCATTACAGTAAAAGCACGCATTGTTAATGATTGGAAATTATCAGATTATCAAGTAAATGGAGTTTCTCAACCTGTAAATAGCAACGGAGCAGGTTTAGAAATGAAATTTAATAAGGACAATACTTTTACACGAACTTGGATTTTTGGTCCTATCAACATGCCGGAAAGTGGAACTTGGACTTTATTGGACGGAAAAACCAGTATTTTATTAACAAAGGCAGATGGTTCTCTTGAAAAATACACCATTGTTCAATTGAAAAACAATGCATTAAAAGCAAGAAGTACTGATGCAAATGGAAATACCAACCTGTATATTTTCGCAAGCAAGTAATCGAAAAAATCTGATTAAATTTTATTAATAATCTGAAGATGCTCCATGGGAAACCCTGCGAGCATTTTTTCTTGAATATGTTGGAAACCCAATTTGGAATACAACTTTTTTGCACCATGATTCTCTTTTTCTACTAAAAGACCTAAGTTCATCTTGTTTTTTTGAGCTATATGCTCATTCAAGAAATGAATCAATCTCGAACCTATTCCTTTGCCGTGAAACAGTGGATTCACTGCAATACAATCCAAATAAAACTCTCCATCTTGTGTTTCAGCTTCAGGTTTAAAGTCCACGCTGAATTCATCTTTTATTTTTTTTGCAACTTTCTTTTGCAATTGGCTTAAGTTTGCCCCATCGTAAAGCACTGCTGAAGCTATAACTTTGTTGTTGACTTCTACAACCCAGCAGTTTTCATAAGAATATTGATTTTCTTCAGTTTCAACCAATTCCTGAATAAATGTAGTCGCTTTTGATTCAGATTTAACACCAATAAAAGCATAAACAATATCTTGCATTGCAAGCATAATTAATCTTGAAATATCAACAGAATCTGATTTTTCAGCTTTACGAATATGCAACACAGTATCATGCAACATACCTACTGCTTTTCAAAAACAGCAATCGCCTCAATGTGGCTTGTGTGCGGAAATTGATCAACAAACGAAAGTTTCGTTAGTTTGTACCCTGCCATTTCAAGCGTGTTCGCATCACGAGCTTGCGTAGATGGATTGCACGAAATGTAAACAATAGAAGAAGACTTTAAATGAATGACTTTCTGAAGTGTCTTTGGAGCAATACCTGCTCGCGGAGGGTCTAACACAACAACATCAATTTTCCCTTCGTATTCTGGATGTAGGGATAGGAACTTTCCAACGTCAGCAGCAAAAAAATGCAAATGTTCCAGTTTATTGCTAACAGCATTTCGTTTCGCATCTTCAATGGCCTCTTCAACGATGTCAACACCCACGATTTCAGAATTCACAATACGTTGTGCTATCAATTGCCCTATGGTTCCTGTGCCGCAAAATAAATCCAAGATTACTCCATTGCCCTTAGCTTTTTCACAAACATAGTCGATAGCTTTTGTATAGAGTAATTCCGCACTTTTAGGGTTTGTTTGAAAGAAGCTTTCCATACTGATTTCAAAAGACAAGCCAAGCATTTTCTCAACAACTATTGCATCTCCGATAAGCAACTCGCTTGTTCCATTCTCAATTTTTGCTCGATCTGCTACATTGTCATTAACCGTATGCCACACACCTGCTAGCCTATTTCCAAGTTTTGAATGTAAGAACGAAACTACTTTCGTTTTATCAAATTTTTCAATGCCTGTTGAACTTGTAACAATATGGAGCAATAGTTTGTCTTGATCAAAAGACTTACGTACAACTATGTGCCGAAAAAAACCTTCTTTTCTTGGTGGATGCCAAGCAGGAAGATTAAAAGACTTAAGTAAATCTCTAAACTCTGGCAAAATAGTTTCCCATTCCTCATCAAACAATCCACTTGGTTTATTTAAATTTTCAACTTTCCACCACGTGCCTCTACGCTTAAAACCTAGTGCAAATGCATCGTCAATTTCTTCACCGGTTTCTAGAACATGCTCAATTGACGAAAAGCTATATTCCATTTTATTTCTGTAAAAATAAATTGATGGGGATTCAATAAATGTATCAAAAATAGTTTGTGGCTCTTTTATTCCACCAATCTTTCGATATACATCTAGTGTAGTTACTTTTTTATATTTCTGCTGAATATCGATTGGAACGAAAATATACGGTGCTCCGGAAATTTCTTGAAAGTCCAATTTCACTTCGTAAGGTGAACGCTCAAGTACCTCTAGCAACTTACACTCTACGTGAGTTTTTCGTTTCTTTTCAACTTTAGCCTGTACTCGTTGACCGGGAAATGTATTTTCAACAAAAACAATAAAGTCTTTCGTTTCAGTAGGTATTTTAGCAATTCCTTTACCACCGAATGCGAAATGTGTAATCTTAACCTCGATTACTTCTCCTCTATTAAACATAAAGCTTAAATCATTCCACGAATTACTCCTTTATCTGAATTTGCAATAAACGTTAGTATTTGTTTACGAATTGCAGAATCAGGAATTTCAACCAACACCTGGTCGATTCCTTTACTAATATTGTTGTTCATCACATAGATAATGCGGTAGATATCTTCAATTTCGCGCACATCTTTATCACTGAATCCTCTTCTACGTAAACCAACTGAATTTACACCTGCATAGGTAATTGGTTCTTTGGCTGCTTTCACAAATGGTGGAACATCTTTACGTATCAACGTTGCACCAGCCACAAATGCGTGTGCGCCTATTGACATAAATTGTTGAGAACCAACCATTCCTTCTAAAATCGCATAATCTTCTACTGTACAATGTCCAGATAGTCCCGAGTAACCAGCAATAATTACATTGTTTCCAATCAAGCAGTCGTGTGCTACGTGCACATTGTTCATGATTAAGCAATTATCTCCAATTTTAGTCGTGTTTCGGTCAATTGTACCACGGTGAATTGTAACTCCTTCACGAATTTTCGTGTTGTTACCAATTTGCGTAGTTGTATATTCGTTTTTATACTTTAGATCTTGAGGAACTGCACCAATAACTGCACCTGGAAATACCTCACAATTATCTCCGATACGTGTTCCTTCATAGATTACAACGCTGGAATGTATCTTTGAACCTTTGCCAATAACAACATCGCCATGAATGTGCGTGAAAGGGTCAACTATAACTCCTTCACCTAATTTAGCATCCTGAGATACCTGAGCCAACGAACTTATCATACCTAAACTTTATCTTTAATTACTTGCGCCAACATTTCAGCCTCCATCACTTGTTTTCCGTTTACATAAGCCATCCCTTGCATGTGAACCAATCCTCTGCGCATTGGACTCAACAGTTTTAATTCAAAAACGAGTGTATCTCCGGGTATTACTTTCTGTTTAAACTTAACATTGTCGATTTTCATGAAATAAGTAGAATACAAATGTGCATCTTCAATTCCATTCAAAGCAAAAATACCTCCACATTGAGCAGTTGCTTCAACTTGCAATACACCAGGGAAAACAGGATTCCCCGGAAAATGTCCTTGAAACATGGGCTCATTCATGGTCACATTTTTTACTCCAATAATTGAATCTTCAGTAATTTCCATGATTTTATCAACCAACAAAAAAGGATATCTATGTGGTAGCATTCGCTCTATATCATTGATGTTATAAAGTGGCTCTTTATTTAAGTCAAATGCTCTACCGTTTTTATCTTGTTTTTTGATTTCTTCTTTTAGAATTTTTGCAAATCGAGTGTTCCCGGAATGTCCAGGTCTAGCAGCTAAGATGTGACCTTTTATAAAACGTCCTATCAATGCTAAATCGCCAACAATATCAAGAAGTTTGTGACGTGCAGGCTCATTTTCATACTGAAGTTTTAGGCTGTTTAATACGCCTATTCCATCATAATTTACTGTCAACGACTCTTTTCCTAAAGCTTTTGCCAATTCGTCAAGTTCTTCTTGTTTCACATCGTTTCTTTCCACTAAAACGATTGCATTTTCTAAACTCCCTCCTTTAATCAAGTTGTTTTTAGCTAAAAACTCAACCTCACGCAAGAAGCAAAATGTTCTACAAGCAGCGATATCCTTCTGAAATTCGCCCAAATGATACATACTTGCATGTTGTGTACCTAAAGCAGGAGAATTGTAATCAACCATTACGGTTACACGGTATTCTTTATCTGGAACAGCCAAGAATTCAATCCCTTTATCAACGTCTTCCCATTTGATGTTTTCTGTTAATTCTAAATAAAGTCTGTCTGCGTTTTGTTCAACTCGACCTACTCTTAAAATTTCTTTCACAAAAGGCAAAGAAGATCCGTCCATAATTGGAATTTCTGGAGCATTCAGCGTAATCAAGGCATTGTCAACCTCCATTCCATAGAGCGCAGCCAATACGTGCTCGGTAGTGTACACTTTTGCTCCGTTTGACTCCAGAGTTGTTCCACGATCTGTAGAAACAACTAAATCAGCATCTGCTTTTATTATTGGGCTGTTTTCCAAGTCAACACGTTGAAACTTGTAGCCATGGTTTTCAGGAGCAGGATGAATTTCCATTGTCACTTTTTCACCGGTGTGAAGTCCTATTCCGTTAAAGACGATTTTTTCTTTTAAAGTAAATTGTTTATCAGACATATTAGTTAGTTGATTCAGCTATTGATTTTATTTTTTCTTCTAGTTCAGCTAGTTTATTGATCATAAAAGGAAGCCTTCTAAATCCAACAAAAGATTTTTTATATTCATCCATTGGAATTGCAGGCGAACCCATAAGCGTTTCAGCTTTTCTAACAGAATTTGGAATTCCGGATTGAGCAACAATTTTGGTTCCATCTGCAATGTGCAAATGACCACTAATTCCAACTTGACCACCCACCATTACATGTTTTCCAATTTTTGCAGAACCTGCAACACCAGCTTGAGCAGCCATTGCAGAGTGATTGCCAACTTCAACATTGTGTGCAATGTGAACTAAGTTGTCAATTTTTACTCCTTTCCGAATAATTGTTGACCCCATTGTCGCACAATCGATTGTTGTATTTGCTCCAATTTCCACATCGTCTTCAAGTACAACATTGCCAATTTGCGGCACTTTTGAAAAGACTCCTTTTTCATCTGGTGCAAATCCAAAGCCATCAGAGCCAAGTACTACTCCAGCATGAATGATACAGTTGTCACCTATCTTCGTGTCAGCGTATATTTTAGCCCCTGGATGGATAACACAATTTTTTCCAATAACTACATTATCTCCTACAAACACATGTGGATAAATTTTGGTGCCATTACCAACAACAGCATTATCACTGATGTACGCAAAAGCCCCGAGGTAAATTTCTTCTCCTACTTTTGCAGAAGTCGAAATAAAAGAAGGTTGCTCTATACCGGGTTGTTTTTGACGCATTTGGTTATAAACATCAAGTAACTTAGCAAAACAAGCGTACGCATCATCCACTTTTACAAGAGTCAAACCAGTTGGCAAACCTTGAGTAGGTTCAAATGTTTTATTTACTATACAAATACTTGATTGAGTAGTGTAGATGTATTCTTCGTATTTGGGATTTGACAAAAAAGACAACAAACCTGCAGCTCCTTCTTCAATTTTAGCCAATCCATTTACAGTTACATCTCCATTCCCAACCACTTCACCGTTCAATAATCCGGCTATTTGAGATGCAGAAAATTCCATATTACAAAAATAAAAAAAATGTATTGCTAAAAGTCTGCTTTAGTATAGAATTATTAACACTATAATGCTTGAAAGTAAAATAGTAAAATAAGTTTAGTAAAAAAGTACCTACTTTGTAAATTGGTGAATCTGTATGTGATCTTTATACCAGGTCGTCCAAGATTTTAAAGTATCGCCTTTTGAGGGAACCAAAATCAAATATTGTTCAGGAACTGGTTGAACTTCAAAATTGGTTTTTTCAAAGTCTATCCACCCGTTTTTCTTCAATAAATCTTGCACTTGTTTCTCATTCAATGTTACACCAACTTGTTTAGACTCTGGCAAGTAGATTATGTTATCTACTTTTGGCACGAAGGCTACCCTTCCCAAGCCAACATCAGAGGCTTTTGCACGAAAAATAGAACCATGTGGAATAAGTACTTCCGCTACGTAGGCGTTATCGTTCATGGTAAACCAAAGCTCAACGCTTTTTCCTTTTACCTTGTTCGATATTGAATACACTTTAGGATTTCCCTCTTTCTTGCTTTTCCCAAATGCAACGGCCCCGTGCAATAAGAAGTTTTCCAATTCAGCATCTGTTACTCCATTTTTGTCTAAGAATTTTTGAGTGTTCTCGGAAACTACTAAAACTTTTCCTATGAAATTGTTTTTCACCCTGTTTCCAGGAAGCCACTGACACCCTCTGTTTTCAAAGAAAATGAAAACAAAAAGCAACCCTATGCCAAATCCAATTCCGTAATACTTTAATCGCCTAAGCAAACTACTGTTCATCTGATTTTTTCATAAAAAAAGTCCGAAAAATCGGACTTTAATTTAAACATTTCAATCTATTAGATTAGCGCATTTAGCTTTTCAGTCAATTGACCTTTAGGAACTGCTCCAACAGATTTATCAGCAATTTCACCATTTTTCACAAACAATATTGTGGGGATGTTACGGATACCGAATTTCATTGAAATTTCAGGATTTTCATCCACGTTTACTTTTCCAATAACTGCCTTGCCTTCATATTCTCCGGACATTTCTTCAACGATTGGCCCGATCATTCGGCATGGCCCACACCATTCTGCCCAAAAATCAACCATTACCGGTTTGTCTGCTTTTAATACTAATTCTTCAAAATTTGCGTCTGTAATTTCTAATGCCATAATTCAAATTTTAATGTGACGTTTATCGTCGGTTTAAAGTTACTATTTGAAATCAATTTGACAAAATCTCTGCCAAAAAAATTATTCTGCCAAGTTGTCATGCACAACAAACATTTTTTTCATTGTTTTCTGATTCGATGTTTCTAAACAATAGAAATAAATACCGTTTTCCAATTTTAACGTATCAAAACGTACAATATGCCCATCTGCTGAAAATTCATCTTCAATAACAAGTAATTTTTCACCCATCTGTTGGTCTAAAATTTTCAGTGCTACTTTCTTTGGCTCTTCTAAAACAAAGTAAAACTCAACAACACCTGATTGATACGGTTTTTCTAAATCGTATAATTGTGCGTAGTTTTCTCTTTTTACAGTGCCTTTTGAAAATTTGTTTATCAGCAATTTATAAGCAATTACAAACATGGATCCTGTTAAAAGAATCAATAATACAGAAAGTGCTTTCGTTTCAAAAGTGGATCTGTAACCAAAATAACTAAGTCGAACAAGTATAGTAGTACAAGCTAAAAAGCTAATAATTAACAAGATAATTGCAGTTTTCTTTTTCATCGTTACAAGGAAATAATTCCGGGAATATTTTGTGCTTTTTGGTAAATCTCAATAATTGAGTTGGCATCAGTCATTACTTCTTTTACGCTCACGCTTACAAATTTTTTATTTTCAGATTCATGCAGTTGAATTTCTGAGTTGGGGTCAAACATAGCCATTACGCGAGCCATATTTTCCGGATTATTTGGAATAATAAACTTAAAGAAATACACATTGGGCCATTCTTCCAATTCCAACTGCTCTCTTAATTTTTCAAACGGATCTTGTGTCATCTCTTAAAAATTTTGGTAGCAAAGATAACCTCTTTAAAGCAAGTAACAATTTACTGTCGAGATGATTTTTACACTTATAAAGCAATTCGAAAGTTAACAATGATGCATCTGCGGCTTTTATCAATTGTTTCTGAACCATCATTACATCTGGTTCTGCTCCAAATACTGGCTTCTCGTCTGTCCAATCAAATGCGGGGAATTGAGAACTGTAATGCAACTCCATGAGTAAGCCATTATTAATAATTTCAATTAAATTACTTACTGAATTGCATTCGCTAATTTTTTGCTTCCACAGATTTTTATCAGCCTGGTATGCTATCCAAAGATTCATGACGTTTGATTCAGCTTTCAAAATTGGTTGAAAATCAACATTTTTGCTTTCTGAAAACTCGACACAACTTTCAATTTCAGCAAGCTCTCTTAGTTTTTTCATTCTAGGAGCTGCAGTTTGTTTTAATAGAGGCTTTGAAAGCAATTCTTTTTTTATGGTAAAAACTGCATTTTCAAAAGCATCTTGGAGCTCTGAAGCATCTGTGATCTTTAATGCTATCAAGGCATCACTCAACTTCATGATTATTCATTTTGCCCTGCATTTTTACGCATTTTGATATTGAGAAACTCAACTAAAAGAGCATATACCATTGCAAAATAAATATACCCTTTAGGAATGTGTTGACCGAATGATTCTGCTATCAAAAGCACACCAATAGTTACCAAGAATCCCAATGCTATCATTTTTATTGTTGGTCTTGCATTGATAAAATCTGAAATTGGCTTAGCAAAAATCAACATTATTATCATAGAGATAATTACAGAAAGAACGATGATTACAATTGGATTTCCATGTGCTTCATGTTGTATGTCGTTTGTCATACCTACAGCCGAAATCACTGAATCAAAACTAAAAATGAAATCAATGATGATGATTTGCATAATAACGCTTCTCAATGTTTTTTTTAACTTTTTATTGTCTGCATCATGATGCTCTCCACGAACACTTGAGTTCATCTCAGTTACAGATTTGTATATCAAAAACAGCCCTCCTATTAACAAGACCAAAGAATGAGCTGTAAAGTTTATATCCATCACACTGAACAATACATGTTTATCCAGTGTCATTAAGTAAGAAACCACACTCAACATCAGTATTCGTACTATAAGCGCTAAGCTCAACCCAATAACTCGCGCTTTTCGTTGATCATTTCCTTTTAAAGGATCGGTGATAATTGAAATAAAAATAATGTTATCAATACCCAGTACTATTTCAAGAAGTGTAAGTATTACAAGGTAAAACCATCCAATTCCGGTACCTAAAATTTCAAAGTCGAACATATAAATTAGTTTGTTAAAAAGTTGCTAAAATAAGTATTCAAAACGTTACTGTTGTCAACATCCATGGTGTCAATTTCAATTATTTTTGATTTTTTTGATTTGTTAACAAAAAAGGACTCCAATTCATTATACAACGTTTCTTTATTGTTCGCATAATAATAATCCAAACCAAATTGATTAGCAATATGTTTTACCTGCATTTTTTGCTCGGCAACAAACACTTTTTTCCATTGCTTTGTTGTGCTTGGTCCAGGGATATAATTGAATATGTCTCCACCCCCATTGTTTATCACAATGATTCTAAAATTCGAATGCATGTATTTATTCCACAAGGCGTTAGAATCATAAAAGAATGACAAATCTCCAGTTACTAAAACATGAAGTTCATTTAGTGTTGCAAGACTAGCACCAAGAGCGGTTGATGAACTACCATCTATGCCACTCGTACCTCGATTACACCAATATTTCAAACTTCTAATCGGGTCAAAAAGCAATGCATATCTTACAGCCGAACTGTTGGCTAAATGCAGATGAGCATTTTCAGGAATTATATCAAAAATTGAAGCCATTGCATACAAATCACTCCAACCAATAGTTGGAAGTTGAGCGTTATGAATTTCCATCGCTTTGTAATTGGCTTTATTCCACAGAAATCCGAAGTTTGATACTTTCGGGTTTGCATGAATAAAATCTTCAATAATTTTTAAACCGCTCGAAGGGTTGATTTCAGCTGTGAATCGCAAGTTTTGAAACGTATCCATAAAAGGAAAACTTTCTCCAAAACGAATAACGTCTGCATTGGATTTACGCAAAAATGTTTTAATTCTTTTTGATACAATGGCGCCACCAATCGACACAATCAAATCTGGTATATATTGCTGGACTTCTTCAGCCGGAATACAACTTAAAGTTCTGTCTATCGTAGAAATAAAATACGGACTTACCGCATTCGAAGTATGCTCAACCAAAATAGCAACAGAACCATCAAGCGCTAAATTTTCGATTATTGATAATAACTGATTGTCTGGATGCAGTTGCCCAACAATAATCAATCTTTTTTTGGATTGATTCCAGTAGTTTTTTAAATCTTCAATTGCACTTTTGCTTAGTGTTGAATGTGTTTCTGCTTGTAAAATCCATTGATTAATTCTTTGAATTTCAGTTGTTGTTTGGTAAAGTGGTTCAGAAAAAGGCACATTGATGTGAATGGGTCCCTTTTGTTTTCCGATAGCAGATTGGAGTGTTTCAGACAACATTCTCTCTGCATACCAACGTTGTTCTTCTGTTAATGGCTCCAATAAAGAAATACTTTTTAGCACCATTTTATTAAACACATTTTCTTGACGAATTGTTTGTCCATCTCCTTGATCCATCCATTCAATGGGCCTATCTGCCGATAGCACGATAAGTGGAACTTCTTGATAAAATGCTTCAGCGATTGCAGGGTAATAATTCAAAGGCGCCGAACCTGAAGTACAAGCAATCACTACGGGTTCTTTATTTACTTGTGCCAGCCCTAAAGCTACAAATGCAGCCGAACGTTCATCTGTGATTACAAATACTTCAAAAGTATCATCTTCATCAAACGCAATAGAAAGTGGTGCATTTCTAGATCCGGGTGATAAAACTACTTTTTTAACACCAATCCGTTTGCAACCATCAACGATCAACTGAGCTTGTAATTTAGCACTTGAAATCATGCTTCAAAAATAAGTGAATTAAGTGGAATCATACCCTACTGTATTAAAATCTGCATTTCATAATGTTGAATAGAGCCAAAAAGGACATGTGTTTTGCATCGTGTCTCAAAACCTAAGTTTTCATAAAAAGGTACAGCGTTTTCTCTTGCTTGCAATGTTAACACGTTGTAATTGTGATTTTTAGCATATAATAAGATGCTTTCCATAAGAATCTTTCCATATCCTTTTCCTTGAACATTGTTCTCTACTGCAAAAAAACGAAGTTGACAAATTTGCTCACTTACCTCATCTAAGCGTCCAATTGCTAAAAGTACTCTTTCATAATACAAAGCAAAGTGTTTACCATCTACATCTCCCTCATTTCGTTCTGATCCCAGAGGTTGCCCCCAAGGTTTTCGCAACAACCTAAACCTAAGATCGAAGTAGTTATCCCATTCAACATCGGTGCTTGGAGTCCTTATTTCCATGAATTTTGGATTTGAAAAGCGACTTGAGAAACACGTTTTGTGATTTGTCCATCAATCAACTCTTCACGAACAAGTTTCTTAGCATTTACATCTGAAAACACTTCTTCAAGATTTTTTATTACTCCAACCGGGACAAACAACTTGTTTAAGTTTTCACATATTTCATCAGCCGTATATTGAACAACCATCTTCTGTAATACTTCAAAAAGTTCTTTGCGATTTTCAACACGTTGTTTATTCTCAGAAAACTTTGAGTTGGAAATCAATTCTGGAACGCCAAAATAATTACACAATAAATTAAAGTGTTTGTTACTTCCAACTGCGAACGTAATTTGTTTGGCATCTTTTGTTGCGAAGATTTCCCCATAAGGTGCAATGTTTGGATGCAAACTACCTATCCGTGCTGGAATATGGCCTCCCATTAAGTAATTTGAAGCCTGATTAACCAAGGCAGAAACAGCTGCATCGAATAAAGAAACTGTTACTATGGAGCCTTTGCCCGTTTTTTCTCGATTCAACAAGGCCGTTAACAATCCTACTTTTAATTGGTTTGCTGCAAGTACATCAACTAACGCTACCGGCATTTTTACAGGGCCAGAAATTGGAGTTCCATTCATTGACATATAACCGGTTTCAGCTTGGAGAATCAAATCATATGCTACACGATCACTTTCCTCGCCAAATCCGGATATTTTACCAATAATTAATCGAGGATTCAGTGTTAACAACACATCGTCTGTGATGCCAAATTTTTCTGCATCTCCTTTCTTAAAGTTGGAAATAAAAATATCTGCTTGACTTAAGTATGTAAAAAGTAACTTCATGTCAACTTCATCCTTAAAATCAAGTGGTTTGTATTCTTTTTTGTAATTAACTGAAGAAAAATAAGCCGATATTGATCTACTAGAATCTTCGGATGGAAGTTTCCATGAGCGCGTAACGTCTGGAACATTTTTATTCTCTATTTTGAGAACTTTTGCCCCCGATTCTGCAAAAAAAGTACCGACAGATGGACCAGCAAGCACAGTAGAACAATCAATAACAAACAATTCTGAAATCATGGATTAAAATTAATCAATATCTTTAAATGAACGAAAGCACAGTGTTTATTGATTGAAAGAATTTGAAGGCAAATTAGCTTTTCAATAGTTTCTATTTTTTTACATGCTACATTCAATACATTTTTCTATCTTTTGCATACTTCATTTGATTACACAATCATCGTTTTTATACATACTGCTGAAATATTTATTAATATTCTATGTTTATGAAAACAATCCTTTTTCTTGTTATTTGCATATTTACATTTAGTGCTTATTCTTAATTTACAATCATTCCAATATACACTGCTACGTCTTTACATGCAGCAGAACCCAGACAAGAAGTTGTAAATTGTTTTGATAACGACATAAACACACTATACCAATCGAAATGGAGTGAAATTGGGATTCCTGATGAATTAACCTTCTACTTTACTTCCCAAGTATCTACAATTGATAAAACAGCTTATTCTCCTAGACAATCGTGTTTAAATGATGTTTGGTTAAATGTGTCAATTTCATACAGCACGCAAGCTAGTCCAAACACGTTTACAACACTGTTTTCAAGATTAACTTGGAGCGCAGACAACTTGGATAAAGTGCTCACATTATCGACACCTATTTTAAACCCGTATGCAGTAAAGTTCAGTGTTTCAAATGGAGTAAACGGGGTTTCAAGCTGTGGTGAAATGAGTTTTTTTACCTTAAACCCACTAAACAATTCAGCAAACAATGGAATTGACTACACAATAAACACTTCAAGTTTAAGTGTATATTCCCTATTGATTTGAATTTTCGATTTGATGGTATTACAGCAATTGATTATTTACGATACATTCCAAGAAATTACGGATGGAACGGAAATTTTGGTCAAGTAGATATTAGTTACAATACAAGTGGAAATCCTACATATGCCCCACTTACGAGTTTCAACTTCGAACAAAATGGAGTGCCAACAAATGTGTATTTCCCAATGCAATAGTCGCATTAAACATAAAAATTACCATTCATGATGAGGTGAATAATTTTGCAAGCTGTGCCGAAATGGAGTTTTACAAAATAGGAACTTCATCAAATCCAACGCCGACATCTCCGAATATTCATTACATTTCAGCAAATAGTGTAAACGCTTTTAAAAATCAACTTCCATTGAGCGGGCAAACAGGTGTGGGTGTTGCATTAAGCGGGAATTACTTAACTGTAAACCATACTGAATGGAAAAATGCAGTAGCTTATGAAACATATGACAGCACGCATCAAGTGATATTTGTATCCATTAGCGGAACGGGTGATGCAAGCAATCAATTTACGCATGTTTATTTCCCATCTAGTGCTAAATATGTGTATGCGGTTGGATACAACGGACAACGTATTTTGGTTTACCCGCTTTCACTGTTGTCAC
>JBDHXR010000040.1:0-21156 GCA_039810825.1 Fluviicola sp. | reverse complement strand
GGTGTCACTTTCCGATGTATTTACTCCTTCTGGCGTCTTAGGTTGGTCGCTTACAAGCAACAATGCTCCGGTTGGAATCTTATTGGCAAATCCAACCATAAAAATAGTTGCCGTTTCCATGTCAATAGCCATTGCCCGAATTTTATTCAAATATTCTTTAAAGTTTTCATCGTGCTCCCAAACTCGTCTGTTTGTTGTATAGCATGTTCCGGTCCAATAGTCGCACTTTGCATCACGAATAGTAGTTGAAATGGCTTTTTGTAGCGCGAAAGCTGGCAAAGCAGGCACTTCAATCGGAAAATAATCATTGCTAGCTCCTTCACCTCGAATTGCGGCAATTGGCAATATTAAATCACCAACTTGACTTTTGCTTTTCAATCCACCACATTTGCCTAAAAACAAAACAGCCTTTGGTTTAATAGCTGAAAGTAAATCCATGCACGTAGCAGCAGAAGCACTTCCCATCCCAAAATTTAGTATTGTAATGCCATTTGCGGTAGCACACTGCATCGGCTTTCCCTTTCCTATTACTTCTACTTGAAATATAGAGGCGAATTTTTCAACGTAATTTTGGAAATTACACAATATTATATATTGGCTAAATTGCTCCAATTCCATGCCTGTATAGCGAGGAAGCCAATTTTCAACTATTTCTTCTTTTGTTTTCAATTTGTTTTATTTTTAAACTAAACTACTTAAAAAAACACAGCAAATAGTTATATACACTGAGTTTTTTATTAAAACGATTTAGTTTGAATGTTTTTTAGCGTGTATTCTTTTCTTTATGATTGAGAGTAATTGTACCTTCTTTTTCAAAAACGTTTATATTTGACTCCAAATTTTCAACTATGCAAAAGACGAATTATAGCGCGCTTTCTTCATTAACAACCGTTTTCTTTTTTTGGGGATTTATAGCAGCTGGAAACAGTGTGTTCATTCCATTTTGCAAGCATTATTTTCATTTGGATCAGTTTCAAAGTCAGTTAATTGATTTTGCATTTTATGGAGCGTATTATCTTGGGGCATTGGCATTGCTGGTTTATAGCACTTTTTCAAGCAGAGATTTAATATTGTCGTGGGGCTATAAAAAATCAATAGTTTTTGGTTTATTATTTTCAGCGCTTGGTGCTTCTATAATGATTTTATCAGTTTATCTGGATACGTTTAGCGCCATGCTGATTGGGTTATTTGTTGTTGCCCTTGGTTTTTCTGTACAACAAACCTCAGCGAATCCATTTATGATTTCCTTAGGCGATGAAAAAACAGGGAGCAACAGGATAAATTTGGGTGGTGGTATCAATAGTTTGGGTACTACTCTTGGTCCTTTGATTGTTGCATTTGCTTTATTTGGGACGTCAAAATCCATTAGTGATGAACAAATTTCAAATTTAAGTCTTTCAAAAGTTATTATTCTATATGCTTGTGTCGGAGCCTTATTTATTGGTGTGGCGGCAATGTTTGGATTGTCAAAAAAAGTGCCTTCAGGAATTATAGTTGGAGAATCAAACAAAGAAGAAAAGGCAAAGAAAGCTGTTTTTGCTATGTTGACCATTACTGTATTACTCAGCGCTTGCTTTGCACCGGTTTTCTCAAGTTATCGATCTGATGAAGCAATGCAATTGAATGAATTAAATCATGATTTAGAGCAATTGAAATTGGATGAGAATAACAAGCAAATATTAGTTCTAACTGATACTCAGCAAAAAACAAAAGCAGAAATTGAATTTCAAATAAACAAGATTAAAGAACCGTTAGAACATAAAAGAATGTTGTTTTTATCATTTGGAATTCTTGTTGTGGTTGGAGGCATTGCTGTTGCAAATCGTTCTGCCAATAAAAACAATGATGGCTGGGGAGCACTTAAGTTTCCTCAATTAAGTCTTGGGATGATTGCAATTTTTGTTTATGTTGGTGTAGAAGTGGCGGTAGGAAGTAATTTGGGTGAACTTTTAAAATTAAAAGAGTTTGGTGCGCATGAAGCGTCTGAAATTACTCCTTATATTTCGATGTATTGGGGTAGTTTGATGATTGGTAGATGGACTGGAGCAATTAGTGCATTTAATTTTTCTGATTCCACAAAAAACACCTTAAAATTTGTTATTCCACTTGCTGCGTTTGCGGTTGTTCTTATTGCTTCTAAGGTTTCTGGTTACAAAATAGATGCTTTATATTGGTATATATTCTGTGTACTCATTCAAATTGTAGCATTTTTCATTGCACAAGATAAACCTGCCCGATCTTTAACAATTTACGGTTCACTGGGCGTAATAAGTTTATTAATTGGATTATTTAGTTCTGGTGACATAGCTATTTATGCTTTTTTAAGTTCAGGGTTGTTTTGCTCCATTATGTGGCCTTGTATTTTTTCTCTTTCACTCGCAGGGTTGGGTAAATACCAAGCGCAAGGGTCCGGATTTTTAGTGATGATGATTCTTGGAGGAGCCTTAATTCCTCCATTTCAAGGAAAACTATCCGATATTATTGGTATACAGTCTTCGTTTATAGTAGGAATACTTTGTTTTGCATACATTGCATTCTTTGCTTTCTACATTGATAAATATTTAAAAAGACAACAGATTTCACTTGATGTATAAGTTTTTTTATTGCTAATCTAAATTCAATCTAAATTAGTCAAGAAGTTCGTACAAAACAATTCTACTATTACATTTGTAAGAATAAAAAATTCTTTGACTAAATGAAATCTGCAATTTTAAAATCTTCCCTTGCCAAGAAATATTGGATGGCATTAACAGGGTTGTTTCTTTGTTTGTTTTTGGTAGGGCACTTACTGGGGAACCTTCAATTATTAGGAGAGCCGGGTGAGGCTACAAAACGTGCGTTTAATGAATATGCTTACTTCATGGGGCACAATATATTCATCAAATTATTGTCTTATCTTACTTACATTTCAATTATTTTCCATGCTGTTGATGGTATCGCATTGACCATTCAAAATAAGAAGGCTCGTCCACAAAATTACCATTATAACAATCCGAGTGCAAACTCTGGTTTAGCTGCACGTTCTATGGCAGTTCTAGGGACTTTAATATTAATTTTCATCGTTACGCACATGGCTAACTTTTGGTATAAGATGAAAATTGCACAGTCTATTCCTTTGCATGTAAAAGAATTAAAAATGCCTGCTAACCCAATGATGGGTGGTGGAGAACAAAAAATGGATTTGTATCTAACAACTTCTGGAAATTACATCCCCGCTGATCAAGTTGAAGTGAAAAACCATACTGAATTGTATGTGAAAGGCGTTGATTTGAAAATGGGCGAAGGATATAAAGATTTATACACAGTTGTTGTTACATTTTTTAGCAAAGCAAATGAACTTGGCTTGATGTACTTGATTCTTTACGTAGTGAGTATGCTTGTTTTAGGTTTCCATTTGTGGCATGGCTTTGGGTCGGCTTTCCAGTCTCTTGGATTAAGCAACCGTAAAGTTCGAGGTACCATCGCTTTGGTTGGAAAAACTTTTGCAGTTGTGGTTTCTTTGGCATTCGCAATTATCCCAATTATTCTTTACACTCGATAACAGTTAATAAAACACGAAATTATGTCTAAGTTAGATTCTAAAATACCTTCAGGACCAATAGCAGATAAGTGGACAAATCACAAAGATCACATGCGTTTGGTTTCACCTAATAACCGCTCAAAAATTGATGTAATTGTTGTTGGTACCGGTTTGGCTGGTGCTTCGGCTGCAGCATCTTTTGGTGAAATGGGATACAATGTAAAAGCTTTCTGCTTTCAAGATTCTCCTCGCCGAGCGCACTCTATTGCGGCTCAAGGTGGTATCAATGCAGCAAAAAATTACCAAAACGATGGCGATTCAACTTATCGTTTGTTTTACGATACAGTAAAAGGTGGAGATTACCGTTCACGTGAGGCAAATTGCTATCGATTAGCTGAATTGTCTGGAAATATTATTGATCAGTGTGTAGCTCAAGGTGTTCCATTTGCTAGAGAATACGGTGGCTTGTTAGATAATCGTTCGTTTGGAGGTGTACAGGTACGAAGAACATTTTATGCAGCAGGACAAACTGGGCAACAATTGTTGTTAGGAGCATACTCAGCTATATCTCGTCAAATTGGATTAGGACGTGTACAAATGTATAACCGTCATGAAATGCTTGAATTGGTTGTGGTTGATGGTAAAGCAAGAGGAATTATTGCTAGAAATTTGATTACCGGAGAAATTCAACGTCATTCAGCACATGCTGTAGTTCTTTGTACAGGCGGTTATGGAAATGTATATTTCCTTTCAACAAATGCGATGGGTTCTAATGTAACTGCTGCGTGGAAAGCACATAAGAAAGGAACATTTTTTGCGAATCCTTGTTATGTGCAAATTCACCCAACATGTATTCCTGTTCATGGCACAAATCAATCAAAATTGACGTTGATGTCTGAATCTTTACGTAACTCAGGTAGAATTTGGGTTCCGAAAAAAGAAGAAGATGCACAAGCAATTCGTGAAGGTAAATTAAAACCTACTCAAATTGCCGAGGAAGATAGAGATTACTACTTGGAAAGAAGATATCCGGCTTTTGGTAATCTTGTACCACGTGACGTTGCTTCTCGTGCAGCTAAAGAAAGATGTGATGCTGGTTATGGAATTGAAGCTAATGACACAAAAGAAGGTGTTTACTTGGATTTCTCTACAGAGTTTAAGGTTAAAGGAAAACAAGCTGCTTTGGCTGCTGGAAATCATCATCCTACTGATGAAGAAATTATTGCATATGGTAAAGCTTGGGTTGAAGAGAAATATGGAAACCTATTCACAATGTATGAGAAAATTACTGCTGAAAATCCGTATGAAACTCCAATGAAGATTTACCCTGCCGTTCACTATACAATGGGTGGACTTTGGGTAGATTACAACTTGCAATCTACTATTCCGGGTTGTTTTGTGGCTGGAGAAGCTAATTTCTCTGATCACGGAGCAAACAGACTTGGCGCTTCTGCGCTAATGCAAGGTCTTGCAGATGGATATTTTGTATTGCCGTACACCGTTTCAGATTACTTAGCGAGTGATATTCGTACAGGTACTATTTCTACAGATTCACCTGAATTTGAAGAAGCTGAAAACAAAGTGAAAGATCAGATAAACAAGTTCTTAAACAACAACGGATCTAAATCAGTTGACCATTTCCATAAACGACTTGGACACATTATGTGGAACAAAGTTGGGATGTCTAGAAATGAACAAGGCTTGAAAGAGGCGATTGAAGAAATTGCAGTGTTGAGAGACGAATTCTACAAAGAAGTATATGTACCTGGAGATGCTAATGAATTGAATCCAGAGCTTGAAAAAGTAATGCGTGTTGCTGACTATATGGAATTGGGGCAATTAATGGCACGTGATGCATTGGAAAGAAAAGAATCATGTGGTGGTCATTTCCGTGAAGAGTACCAAGATGCTGAAGGCGAAACTTTGCGTGATGATGCAAATTTCAACTTTGTCGGGGCATGGGAATATCAAGGTATGAATAGCAAAGATTCTGTATTGCACAAAGAAGAATTGAAATACGAATACATTAAAATTGCAGCTCGTAATTATAAAAGTTAATTAATAAAAGGATGATATACTAGTTACTGTGTTTTACATCAGCCTCTAGTAACTAAAATAAAAAGATATGGCATCAAAAAATATCAATATCAAATTAAAAATTTGGCGTCAAAAGAATTCTGATACCAAAGGAAAAATGCAAGATTATCAGTTGAACAATGTGTCAACAGATAGTTCATTTCTTGAAATGCTTGACCAATTAAATGAAGAATTGGTTGAAAAACGTGAAGAGCCAATCGCATTTGATCACGATTGCCGCGAAGGAATTTGTGGAATGTGCTCTTTGTATATCAACGGTGAAGCTCATGGACCGGGTCGAGGAATTACAACTTGTCAATTGCACATGCGTGAATTCAAAGATGGTGAAACAATTTATGTTGAGCCTTGGAGAGCAAAAGCTTTCCCTGTAATCAAAGATTTAGTTGTTGACCGTTCTGCATTCGATCGTATTCAACAAGCTGGAGGTTTCGTTTCTGTTAATACTTCTGGTAATACGCAAGATGCTAACGCAATTCCAATCAGTAAGCACAATGCAGATTTAGCGTTCGAAAATGCAGCTTGTATTGGATGTGGAGCATGTGTTGCTACTTGTAAAAACTCTTCTGCGATGCTTTTTGTATCGGCAAAAGTGTCTCAGTTGGCTTTGCTACCTCAAGGGCAAGTTGAAGCGAAGGAACGTGTATTGAATATGGTTCGCCAAATGGATGAAGAAGGATTCGGTAATTGTAGCAATACTGGTGCTTGTGAAGTAGAATGTCCGAAAGGAATTTCTTTAGAAAGCATTGCTAAAATGAATCGTGAGTTCTTGAAAGCTGCTGTTGATCCAAGCTAATAAGAATGATTACAATAGTTTTAGGACAATCCAGTTGGGTTGTCCTTTTTTATTGCTCATCCAATAAGCGTTGCACATCATGAATTAATCGGTCAACTTCTTTGTGTGATGTGCCGTCGTAATAACCACGTATACGCATTTCTTTATCTACCAACACAAAATTGTTCGTATGAATAAAATCAGAACCAACATCGCCTTGATTTTTGGCTTCTGCTGGTTTTAGAACAAAAAAACTACGTCGTGCTAATTGGTACAAAGAATCTTTATCACCTGTTAAAAAATGCCATTGAGTGTTGTCTGCTTTGTGTTCTTTTGCATAACGAGCCATTTGTGCAACAGTATCTACGTCTGGATCTACTGTAAAACTTAGAATCTTAAAGTTTGTATTGCCCTTGTAAGCATTTTGAACTCGTTGCATTTGGTGATTCATAATAGGGCAAATAGACTTGCACGTAGTGAAAAAATATTCTGCTACATACACTTTCCTTTTTAACGATTCTGAATGAAATAGATTATTACTTTGGTCTGTGAATTGAAAAGATTGAATTTTGTGGCCAAAGCCTTTTCTGGCAATGTCTGCATCCACCATTTCTTTGCTTACATCTACCGGATTGTAAATCTTTAAGGCCTTTTCCCGAGGTTTCATATAAAACATGCCAACAATTACAGCAGCAGTAATGATAACTGAGGGAAGAATAAATTTCATAGTAAAAAAGTTTAGTCGCCGCCCAACTTTAAGGTGTACTGGAACATGATGGTTCTTGGCTGCTCAATCTTCAATGGGCGCAAAGAATACGCTTTATTTAAAATATTTGCCCCAATAATTGCAAAACGATGCTTGTCTTTTAGTAAATAAGAAATACGTGCATCAAATATCCAATTACCGTTCTGGTTTCGCTTGAAATAATCCATGTAATACAGATTTTGCAATACATCGATATCATGAGTCATTTGTTCAAAATCTTTAATAATAGCATCCATATTTACAATTTTTGAATAGTATTTGGCGCTAAATCCAACTGAAAATGTTTTGAACACCGTGTATTCCATATCAATTTTTAAGTTATGCAAAAAACGATATTTCAATATTTTGGAAGCTGAATCCATCGAGGTAGTATTGTAAGTGAACTTTCTGTTCAATGAATCAGTTGCATACAAGTAATCTGGAGTTAATGTTGTGGGTACAATATAGGTATAACCACATAAAAATGTCAAATCATGATTTTTACCAAAAGAAACTTGACCAGCTAGTGAAGCATCAATACCCTTTACTCTTGATTTCCCTGTATTTAGAAACATAAATCCTGCTGAAGATGACATTGTTTGAAGTGAGGTGATTGGTTTCCATACACCAAACATGTACTCTATGGTGTTTTGGTATTCCTGCCAAAATCCAGCCACATCTACAAAGCTCATAACTGGTCCTATTTTAAACCCTTGTTTGATTCCTACTTCAGCATTCCAACTTGATTCCGGCTTTAAATTCGGGTTAGGGAATACACCTAAATTTCCAACACCTGTTCGAATAAAACGTTCAGCAATCGTTGGGAAGCGATATCCTTGACCATATGAAGCTCTGAAAAAAGTGGCTTTACTTATTTTTAAACTTGTACCGGCTCTAAAAATTGGTTTCAAAGCCTTCAAAGAGTCATTCAATTGGAAATATTCCAAGCGCCCTCCAGCTGATATCGTCCACCGATCAAAAAACTTCTTTTCTGCTTGAGCATAAGCAGATAAGTTCAGTAACTGATTGATACTTCTACCAGACCCAACAAAAATATTTGAATAGGAATGTGTATGCTGTGCCGTGATACCACCGACAAAATCAACTGAAATGATTTGCTTAATGGTGTCTCTAAATTGATAATCACCATACAAAACAGTGGCTTGGTTATTTTGATTGGCAGACATTTCGTTTACGGTTCTAAATAATCGTGTACGTAAACTATGTTTTGCTCCATATTTGCTCTGGTAAGTAATATAGGGATCAATATTAAAAATTAATTGTTTTTGTAAAAACATAGCTCCAGGGTAGGCTCTGTATAATCCTGTTGAATCATCTAACCAAGCAAAAGCCATGTTAGTTTCAGCAAGCATAAAGTTTCCGTTTATACCATATTGCAAGCCTTTAACTACTTTGTCTCTTCGTGAAATGTTGAAATTCAAACGAGCTCTTTTACTTGATGTTTGATTGTTCTTGAAATTGGTAATTGTGTCCTTCATTACCAGTGTGTCTGTCACAATTGGAGGACCAATATATCCGTGGTCGTAATTGAAGTTCCCGCCGAAAACCAAATCCCATTGTTTTTGTTTTCTTGAATGCAAGAAAGTAGCACCCGATATCAATGGCAAGTCTGTGTACCATTTTGATCCGGCAACTGAAGGCTTGCTATACAAACCACCGTAAACAATAACTTTTGTTAAGGGTGTTGACGTTGGGTATGCAGTACGAATATTTATGGACCCTGACAAAGCAGAACTTCCTGATAACACTGAAGCAGCCCCTTTTGTAACTTCCACTTGACTGATGTTTTCAACTGGAATAAATCCCCATTCTGGTCTTCCTGCATCTCCGGATAACATGGGCATATCGTCAACTAACACGGCAACTTTTGACCCTACTCCAAAGGTGAATCCACTTCCTCCTCTGATTTGCGGTTCTCCATCCCAGATGTTTAATCCCGGTGTTTGATCCAAAACGGTTTCGATACTTCGGGTGTTTTTACTTTCTATCAATTTAGGCTTTAATACCTCCATGGAAACGGTTTGATCTTCAATGGGCTTGTCAAACTTACCAACGCGAATCTCAACAACATCCAAGATGGTTGAAATTTCTTCTAAGGGAATGTCTAATTCGATTACACTATCTTCTATTACATTGATTTGAATTGTATCGGTATTCATACCTTCCATTCTACAAATCAAGTTGTAGGTACCAACTGGTAATTCCAATGAAAACTGACCATTTTCATCTGAATTGACTCCGTATATCTGAGTTGTTTTGACAAAAACATTGGCACCAATTACTGCTTCACCACGTTCATCACGAACTTTTCCGGTGATTCTACCTGTTTGAGAAAAATATACAAATGGAACTAAGATGAGTAAGATGGTAAGAATGTGTTTCATAATAGTTATCAATTAAAAAACGAGCCACATTCATTTCTGAATCATGGCTCGTTTGCAAAGGTAAGAAATATTTTTCTATTTCTTGATAACTCTTACGATTTGTTGACCGATTGTCATTACATACATTCCGTTTTCAAAACGTGATAAATCAATTTTGTTTTCAACTGAATTCAATACTCCAGTTGAAACTAGGTTTCCAGCAATTGAATAAACAGTAAACGTCATTTCTTCAGTAACATTTGAAATGGTTAATACGCCATCAGTTGGATTAGGATATACCGCAAACTGAGCTGTTTCATTCTCATTGATACTTGCACAACCGTCTACAAAAATTGTGTTCGTAGCTGTATTTGTACATGTATTTGCATCTGTGTATGTATACGTGATTGTGATAGTTGAGTTGGCTGAAATTAATGAAGGATCAAAGTTTCCTGCACTAACTCCAGTTCCTGAATAGATTCCACCTGCTGGGGTTCCACCTGATAGTGCAAATGAAGGGTTGTATACACAAACATCATTAAATGCACCAAGTGAAACTGTTGGAACAGCGTTAACTGTTACAGATGTAGTTTGAACATCTGCAGGACAAGACCCAACTGCTGCAATTGTATTTGTAACAGTGTATGTTCCGGCTGTACTTGCTGATAAATCAATAACTCCAGAATTGGAATTAACTATTAGACCAGCCGTTGAAGAGAAGACACCACCATTTGCCCCAGTACCAAATACAGGAGAAGGATCTGTTTCGTTTGCACAATAAGCAGTATTTGCATAACTAAACGTTGCATCTGGAGTACTTGTAATTGTTACAATCACTGAGTCCAAATCTGGACAAAGTCCTGTTACACTGTGGTAAATCTTATACGTTCCCGGTGTAGTAGATGCCATATTAATTTCTCCTGTTGTAGCACTTACAAAAGTCAATCCAGCAGGTGTTGATGTATAGGTGCCACTAGAAGCTTGTGTAGGAGTTTGGTTACCATCTGAAGCACAAATAGTATTGGAAGCGAAATTGAATGAAGCATCACTTGCAGCTACTATTTCCACTAAAGTAGTTTTTGTATCGGCACATGCCAAAGAATAGGTGTTTGTAACTGTATATGTACCTGGATTACTTGCTGCTAAGTTAATTTCTCCTGTTGTTGAATTAATAATTAAGCCCGTAGTTGAAGTAAAAGTTCCAGCATCTACTACTGTTGGCACAGGATTAGCTTCATTTGAGCAATAAGTAGAACTACTGTAGTTAAATGTAGCATCATGAGAAGGGCTAACCGTAATTGTTGTAGTTGTAGATGTTGTTGAGCCCCACTGATTGGTCACTGTCAACGTTACATTGTAAGTGCCTGCAGTTGCATAAGCATGTGTAGGGTTTTGTGAAGTTGATGTGTTTCCATCACCAAAAGTCCAAGCATAAGTTGTTGGGTAATTGGTTGAAGTACTTGTAAAAGTAACATTGGCCCCCGTACAAGCCGTTACACCAGATGTTGTGAAGCTTGCTTTAGGAATATAAACCAACTCTATATCATCCACATATAACGTATCGTTAGCCGAACCTTGTCCAGGTGTTTTATTTGTAGTGAACGTTAGAAGAATATGAGATTGAGGAGTGTTCCCAGTATAAGTAAAAGGAACTGAATATCTTTTCCAACCACTACCACTTGATGATTTAACAAAGTTTGTATCCGCTGTAGCAACAGTATTTGCGTTGCCAACATCATTAGGATCTTTAAAATTTACATTCTTGTGGATAACACAACTCATGCGTGCTTCATTAGAAGCATTTCCAGGAACAAAACGTGTCCAGAAAATGATTGAATCCGGAGAATCAGTCATTGCTTCAGAAAAATTTGGATCTGAAGTTTTAGTATAGTTATGATTTGATGCGTCATTTGCTGTACTACTTCCCATGTTTATTTGACCTAATGTAATATTGCCATTAGCTTTTACTCCCAAAATACTTTTAGACCAAATTTTAACTGATTTAGTTCCAGAAGAACCTGGTCTTTTCAAAGTTGAGCTATTCATTTGTTGGGAAGCAGCCCATGCCATTCCGCCCGAAGCAGTTTTAAAACTGTTCCAATTTACAGGTTCTGCAAGTTCAGGTGTAGTTGGTTCCCATGATTCGAAACCACTGTTTCCAATCTGTGTTTGTGCATGTGATACACACAATAGAGAAAGGAAAGAAATACTGAGTATTACTCTTTTCATAGATTATTTTTTAATTGGTTATACGCACCAAATGTACTTTTTTTTCTTGAATAGCAAAAAAAATATTATTCAATCCTGCTTTCCTTTTTCAATCTCTACCATTATTTCTTTATTTTTGATTCATGAACATTGATTTATTAGCAGAAATATGTAAAACTCCGGGTGCACCGGGTTTTGAAGAGAAAGTTCGAAAGGTTGTTCTTCGAGAAGTAGAGAGTTTATGCGACTCAGTTGAAATTGACAACATGGGCAATGTATATGCTTTTCGCAAAGGTAAGTCAAACAAAGCTGCTATGGTTGGCGCACACATGGATGAAATTGGGTTTATGGTAACTCACATTGATGATCAAGGTTTTTTGCGCTTTACAACTCTAGGTGGTTTTGACCCTAAAACACTTACTGCTCAGCGAGTAATCGTTCATGGAAAAGATGATGTAATTGGCGTAATGGCTTCTAAACCAATTCACGTGATGACACCAGACGAACGCAATAAAGTAGCAAAATTGAGTGATTACTTTATTGATACCGGTTTACCTTCCGAAAAGGTGAAAGAATTGATTTCAATAGGAGATGTAGTTACACGTGAGCGTGAATTTATTCAGATGGGAGATTGCTTTAATAGTAAATCTCTTGATAATAGATTGGCGGTGTTTATTGCTATTGAAGCGCTGAAAGTATTAAAAGGAAAAGAACTTCCAAACGATGTTTACATGGTGTTTACTGTGCAAGAAGAAGTGGGTATTCGTGGTGCAAATGTGGCTAGTTTGAAAATTAAACCCCATTTTGGATTTGGATTGGATACAACCATTGCTTTTGACTTGCCTGGTGCTGCGGCTCACGAAAAAATTACTCAACTTGGTGCAGGTACAGCAATAAAAATAATGGATGCTTCTACCATTTGTGATTCACGTATGGTGCGCTTTATGAAAGAGGTAGCTTCCAAAAACAACATCTCTTGGCAAGCAGAAATTCTTACTGCGGGTGGAACGGATACTGCCGGAATTCAGCGTATGTCACCGGGTGGTTCTATTGCAGGCGCTGTTTCAATACCTACAAGGCATTTGCATCAAGTTATTGAAATGGCACACAAAGACGATGTGCAAGCAAGTATCAATTTGTTAAGCAGTTGTTTGCTGGAATTGCATAACTTTAACTATTCTTTCTAATAAATATCAAAATGCAAAACATATTCAAAGTATTCACACTATTCTTTTTTGTTACATCAGCGTGTGCTCAGAAAACACTATTGCCTTTTCATAAAAGAGCCATCGTTTCTTACAATGTCGAAAATCTTTTTGACACCATCGACACTCCGGAAAAGAACGATGCTGATTTTTTGCCGAACGGAAAACAAAAATGGAATTCATGTCGTTATTTTAACAAATTAGATCAACTTGCAGAAGCTATAACAATTAACCTAAAGTGTAACCCACTTATGGTAGGTTTGGTTGAAGTTGAAAATGAAAAAGTTATTCAAGATTTGGTGAAAACTGGTAAATTAGCTTCAACAAATTATCAAGTGGTGCACTATGACGCTCCAGATGAAAGAGGAGTTGATTGCGGGTTTTTTTATGATGCCGATAGAATGAAGATTATGGAGTCTGAACCACTGAACTTCAAAATTGATTCAATTCCGGATTTTAAAACACGTGATATTCTGTACATCAAAGGATTATTGGCTGAAGGGAAAGTTATGTATATTTTTATTAATCACTGGCCTTCCAGACGTGGCGGACAAGCACAATCTGAGTTTAAACGCATACATGCTGCTGCAATAGCTAGAGCAAAAGTGAATGAAATACTTAGCAAAGATCCAGATGCAAACATTATTTTGATGGGAGATTTTAATGATTATCCTACCGATAAGTCAATACAACTCTTATGTGCAAATGATTTGACAAATCTGCTTGCTGATGAAGACGCCCAAGGTAAAGGGACATTCAATTACAAGGGCGACTGGGGAACATTGGATCAATTTTTGGTTTCTTCGCCTTTGTTGGAAGGAAATGCAGGAATAAAATTGATAACAAAAGGCTCTCAAATTGTTTGGAACGAAAAATTGATTTTCACCAATAAAGAAGGTGAAAAAAAACCAAGTTCTACTTATGGAGGAACTAAATATTACGGAGGGTTTTCTGATCATTTACCTATTCGGGTATTCATAAAATAAAAATAGAATCCGCTTTAAAATATGAAGACAATTCAATTTACTACCTCTCAATTTGTTCCAATTGAATATGAGTTAGCCAGCCCTGCTATGCGTGTGTTGTCTTCGTTTATTGATCTGTTTTTCTTGGTCATTTATTTTGCCTTGGCCAGCTACTTTGTTTCAAACAATGCATTTAATTTTGATGCAGACAGTTTCTCTCTATTCTCTGTTTTTTTGATTCGATTGCCCTGGTTTTTGTACTCGCCTGTTATGGAGTATTTAACAAATGGGCGTTCTTTGGGAAAGTTGATTTTAGGCATTCGTGTTGTAAAAAGCAATGGTGAGGCGGCTGGACTACGAGAATATTTTACCAGGTGGATTTTTAGAATTGTCGATATCTGGATTGGAGGCTTTGGCTTTCTTGCAGTAATTGTTGCAAGTACCTCTGAAAAGAAACAACGCATAGGTGATATCATGGCCGATACCGTTGTAGTAAAGATGAAAAATTCTCAACGCTATGATATCAACTATTTGCTTCAATTGAAAAATATTGAAACCCATCAAGTCACCTATCCAAATGTTACACGATTTTCTGATGAAGATTTATTGCTCATAAAAAACGCGTTGATTCGCTACAAAAAAGAACCCAGTGAAAACAACAAGCAATTGTTGTTGAGCTTAAGCGATGAAACCGCTAAACTATTAAGCATCACCGAATTGCCTTCAAAGAAACTTGAATTTTTGCATACTGTACTGCAAGATTACATTGTGCTTACGCGCTAATCATTTTTATTTATCGCAAATATGAGTTGAAATTCATGAAATTAAGTATATTTGGATGAATATAATTGAGAAGAATGAACGTTAGAAGCCTGACAACTACCCTAAAAAAAAAATGTGCTGAAAACAAAATTGTTGTGCTCAGAGGAGCTAAGCGAACTGGTCGTTTGCAAATCATTCAACAACTGTTTGATATAAACGCACCCTCTGTAATCAGTATTGATTTTGAAGATAAGAAAGTGTTCAAAACGCTGAATCAATTAAATGCGTTGATTGATAAAACAAATGGAAAAAAGGTAATTCTTCTTAGAGAAGCTCAGTTGTTTTCTCCGTTACAAGAATATATTGATTGGGTTTTGGATCAAGAGACAATAGACAACCTGATTTTGATTTGCTCAAATGAACCTTCGTTGCATGAAGATTTATGGGATGCATTGAGAGAACAGGATTTAGAAATTCGACTTTTTCCTTTGAGTTATGAAGAATGTGCACATGCTTTTGGTTTGGTTCAAGAAGATAAACTGTTAGAAAATAGGCTCATTTATGGCTACTATCCTGATGTGGTTGAAAATCCTCACCTTGCTGAATCTTTGCTTTATGAAATCGTAGATTCGACAACAATACACACGTTAAGCGCATTTGAACGAATCAATAAAGTTGAAAAGCTGGTAAAATTGCTTCGGCATTTAGCTTTTAACATAGGGAAAGTACTTAGCTTTAATGACCTTGGAAAGAAATGTGGGCTTGACAATGAAACCGTGGAGCGTTATGTCAGATTGTTTGAAAAAGCACAAATATTGATTGTAATCCCGTCTTTCTATAAAGGGCACAGATACGAATTGAAAAAAAGTTATGTTGTTTATTTTATTGATAATGGAATTCGGAACGCATTGATTAGGGCTTTTCAGCCATTAGAATTTCGCAATGATTTGTCTGAGCTTTGGAAAAATTGGGTAGTAAGTGAACGATACAAAGCAAACCAATATGCCAACAGAATAAAATCGTACTATTTCTGGCTCACACATACCAAACAAGAAATTGATTTGATTGAAGTTGATGAGAAATCGACTCAAGGATTTAAAATGCAATTCAATTCAGAAAAAACAAAAGTGCCAAAATTGTTCACCGATTTATATCCGGAAATTAAGATTAGCCTTATCAACAGAAAATCTTTCATGAATTTCCTTCGAAAACAGTAATTTTACAACTTCAATATTATAAAATGAAATACAACACACCCGTTCAATCAATTAATCACGATGTTGTAGTGGTAATTGTTAACGATTCTCATACAACAACATTGAAATTATCACCTGCAATTCAACATGAACTTGAATTGTTTAAGAAAGAAGAAAAAGATTTCTTATGCATTCCAAGTGAAGGCAAACAGTATATTTTTATTAAAGCTCAAGCAGACGCTGAAAAGCAACGAGTTTTGGGACATAAAGTGAGAGGTGCTGCTCAAAAAGAAGCGAAATCTATACTCATAGACGGTAACGAATTGTCTTCGTTTTTGTTTGCTGAAGGTTTGCTGCTGTCTAATTACCAATTTCTTACATTTAAAAAAGAGAAAGAAAAAGAAAAATATTCACTTGCAAATATTGACTTTGTTTCAAATTTACGTAAAGACTTACTTGTTGAATTGGAAGCAATTGAAAAAGCAGTTTATTGGTCTAGAGACTTGGTAAACCTTCCTTATTCTTCATTAAACGCAACACAACTTGCTAAAGAGATGGAAATCAAAGGTAAAGAAGTTGGAATTGCTGTTGAAGTCTTAGAAAAATCTAAAATTGAAACCTTAAAGATGGGTGGACTTTTGGCAGTTAACAAAGGATCGGTTGACCCGCCAACCTTTACGATCATGGAGTACAAGCCGAAAGAACACAAAAACAGCAAACCAATTGTTTTAGTTGGTAAAGGTGTAGTTTATGATACTGGTGGTTTAAGTCTAAAACCAACTGCAGGTTCTATGGATTCAATGAAATGCGATATGGCTGGGGCAGCTTGTATGGCAGGAGCAATTTATGCTACGGCAATGCTAAAACTTCCCATTCACCTCGTAGCTTTAATCCCTTCAACAGACAATAGACCTGGAGGAAATGCCTATGCTCCTGGAGATGTAGTAACAATGTATAATGGAACAACGGTTGAAGTGTTGAATACAGATGCAGAAGGGAGAATGATTTTGGCAGATGCACTTTCGTATTCAAAAAAATACAATCCAGAATTGGTAATCGATGCGGCTACCTTAACTGGAGCAGCTGTGCGTGCTATTGGCGATAAAGCTTCAATAATGATGGGAAATGCCGATCAAAAATATTTTGATTTGCTAACAGAGTCAAGCGTAGAAACACACGAGCGTTTAGTTCATTTCCCATTTTGGGACGACTATTTAGATGAAATGAAATCTTCGGTAGCCGACCTTAAAAACATTGGAGGTGGAAATGCAGGAATGATTACTGCGGGTAAATTTTTAGAGCAATTTGTAGAAGCTCCGTATATTCATCTAGATATTGCAGGTCCTGCTTTTCTTGAAAAACCTCAAGATTACAAAGGTTTGGGTGGAACAGGAACAGGAGTGCGATTGCTCGTAAACTTTTTTAAGAAATTGGTATGATCGAAAAAGATAAATTAAAAGAAGAGTTAAACATTGCACCTATTCGTGTTGGGATAACAATTGGCGATATCAATGGTATTGGGCCTGAAATCATCATCAAAGCTTTGATGGATAACAGAATTTTAATTGACTGCACACCAATAATTTATGCATCGACCAAAACGTTGGCTTTTCACAAAAAACACATGGATGAGGTGGAGTTTAATTACCAAAGCTGCAAATCTGCTTCTGAAGCCGCAAACCGCAAAATAAATGTGGTAAATGTGTGGAACGAAGATATGGAGTTTGAACTTGGAAAAGGAACAGAAACAAGCGGCAAATATGCCTTTATGTCACTTGAAAAAGCTACTGAAGAATTGGCATCAGGAAAAATTGATGTCTTGGTTACTGCTCCAATCTCGAAAGAAGCTATTTCAAAAGCAGGATTTAAATTTCCTGGTCACACCGAATATTTAGCAGATATGTCCGGTGTTGACGAAGCATTGATGATGATGGTTTCAGAAAACCTTAGGGTTGCACTTGTTACATCACACATTCCACTCATGGAGGTTTCAAAGAAGTTAACAAGAGAACATATTCTTGCCAAATTAAAGCAAGTTGATTCAAGTCTTCGAAAAGATTTCAGTATTGTTCGTCCGAGAATTGCAGTACTTGGATTAAATCCGCATGCCAGTGAAAACGGAAAAATGGGAAATGAAGAATCAGAGATAATAATTCCAGCAATTAATTTAGCTAGAAATGAGCAAATATTAGCCTTTGGACCTTATCCTTCTGATGGTTTTTTTGGTAGCAATATTCGTCATCAATTTGATGCAGTACTTGCAATGTATCACGATCAAGGCTTGACTGGCTTTAAAGCGATTGCTTTCGATGAAGGAGTAAATTACACTGCTGGCCTACCTATTGTTCGCACTTCACCAGATCATGGAACTGCGTATGATATTGCAGGTAAAAATATGGCCAACCCGCAATCTTTTAGACAATCTATATACTTGGCTATGGATATTTATAAAAGCAGGAAGTTTATTAAAGAAATTAACGCAAATCCGTTACAAGCTCAAGACCCAAAAGGGAGAAAAAAAGAGAATAACAGAGAAGAAATTGAATAATTCAAGAAAAAAGAATCAATTTTTCTTTCAATTCGTTTATTTTTTCTAAATTTGTCGTCCAGTTTTTGTTTTGTGAAGAAGTCAAAAGAAGTTTTCGTAATCCCATTTGTTGGGTTAAAGATAGGAATTCATGATTTTGATTTTGAAATAGGCAAAGAGTTCTTTGAAGGTGTTGAAGATACATTGATTGAAGATGCATCCGTTCATGCAACGTTGCGCTTGGATAAAAAGGAAACCATGATGATTGCCGAGTTTTCGGTAGAAGGAACGGTAACCTCCACGTGTGACAGATGTAATGATTTGTTAGAAATTCCCGTTGAAAATCATCAACGAATTGTGTACAAATTTGGAATGGAAGATTCAGAAGATGAAAATTTAATTGTTTTGCATCCTGAGTCTTATGAAATGAATGTTTCTGCACCAATATATGAACTTTTGGTTCTTTCGCTTCCTTTGAAAAAAATACACGACGTAGGTACATGTAATGAAGAAGTGATGTTGCTTTACAATCAATTAATTGTAAATGCTGGCGAACCAGATGATTGGGATGAAGACGATGAAGATTGGGATGATGAGTTAGATGACGACTTCGATGATGAAGAAGATGACGACGACGATAAACCAATAGACCCACGTTGGAATCAATTAAAAAAATTGAATTAATGTCCGAAATGAATCGGAAAAATAAATAAGTAAAATGGCACATCCAAAACGCAGACAGTCAAGTACACGTCGAGACAAAAGAAGAACACACGATAATGCGGTTGCAAAGAATATCGCTACTTGCCCAACTACAGGACAACCTCATTTATTTCACCATGCTCATTGGCATGAAGGAAAATTATACTACAAAGGTAGAGTAGTAGCAGAGAAAGAAGTTGCGATTTAATCGTTAATTCGTCTCCTGATGAAGATTGGAATTGATATTTTAGGCGGTGATTTTGCCCCTGAAGCCAATATTGCTGGCGCCATACTTGCCAGAAAAGAACTTCCTCAGGATGTTCGCCTAGTATTAATAGGTGAAAAGGAAGTTATTGCACAAGAGTTGGTGAAACGTGGTGAAAAGATTGAAGATTATGATCTTATTCATGCTCCAGATATTATTACGATGAATGATCATCCAACTCGCGCAATTCCTTCGAAGCCAAACAGCAGCATTGCCGTTGGTTTTGATATGCTTGCGTCTAAAGAAATCGATGTTTTTGCAAGTACAGGGAACACAGGTGCAATGCTTGTTGGGTCCATGTTTAAAATAGGAGCAATTCCTGAAATTCAAAGACCTTGTATTATGTCTGTATTGCCTACTGAAGATGGAGGCAATTCTATTCTTTTGGATGTTGGCGCAAATGCAGATTGCAAGCCTGAAATTCTTGTACAATTTGCAATCATCGGAAGCACATACGCGAAATCTGTTCAAGGAATAGCAAATCCGAAGGTTGCTTTACTCAATATTGGTGAGGAAGAAGCGAAAGGAAATATCTTAACAATTGCAACACATAAATTGCTTTCTGAAACGAAAGGAATCAATTTTATTGGCAACTTGGAAGGTAGAGATTTGTTTTCTGGAAAGTCAGATGTAGTAGTGTGTGATGGGTTTACTGGAAACACTGTTTTGAAACAAGCTGAAGGAATGTACTCCATCATGCGTAAACGCGGAATTAAAGACGAGTACTTTGATCGGTTTAATTATGAAAATTATGGCGGAACACCTATTTTAGGTGTTAAAGGTCATGTCATTATTGGTCACGGAATTTCAAATGATAAAGCAGTGAAAAATATGTTGATTCACGCTTTTGAAGTTGCAAAATCTGATTTGGCATCAAATATTAACAAAGCATTTAACTAAAAGATGAATAAAATTACTGCAGCTATTACAGGTGTTTGTGGTTATTTACCAGATGAGGTAGTAACCAATGACGACTTGGCTAAAATTGTAGATACATCTGATGAGTGGATTACTACTCGTACAGGTATTAAAGAGCGTCGAATTTTGAGGAATGGTGCAAGTTCTGACATTGCGGCTGCTGCAGTAGAAGGTCTTTTAAAGAAAACAAATACAGATCCATTAGATATTGAAATGGTGATTTGTGCTACCGTTACACCAGATTATCCTTTTCCTTCTACAGCCAATGTGGTTTGTGATAAAGTTGGAATGAAGAATGCATGGGGCTATGATTTAATAGCTGCATGTTCAGGTTTTATCTACGGTTTGCAAACAGGTGCCAGTTTGATTGAATCCGGAAAGCACAAAAAAGTAATTGTGATTGGTGTAGATAAAATGAGTGCTATTTTAGATTACCAAGATAGAACTACGTGTGTGATTTTTGGCGATGGTGGTGGTGCTGTATTATTGGAACCGAATACTGAAGGATTAGGAATTATTGATTCTATCTTGCAATCAGACGGTGCAGGAAGACAATACTTATACTTGCCTGCAGGAGGTTCTGCTAGCCCATCTTCTCATGAAACTGTTGATAACAGAATGCACTTTGTAAAGCAAGAAGGCAAACAAGTATTCAAATTTGCAGTTACAAATATGGCTGAAGTTTCTGCTCAGATAATGGAAAGAAATAATTTAACAGCAGAGGATGTGGATTGGTTAGTTCCGCATCAAGCTAATCTTCGCATTATCGATGCTACAGCAGAGCGTATGGGATTGCCTAAAGAAAAAGTAATGGTAAACATACAACGTTACGGCAATACTACGGCAGGCACATTGCCATTGTGTTTGTGGGATTGGGAAAAACAATTGAA